>CAYMJK010000415.1:0-6261 GCA_964390535.1 uncultured Phycisphaeraceae bacterium
CTGGGCGCCGGGGGCGCCGCCATCAAAGGACAAGGCCCCGCCGGCGCGGCGGGGCCTCGTCAGGTCAGCATCCTCGTCCCGCGTCACGGGCAGCCGGCGGCGAACCGGTTCTGGAAGCACAGGAAGTCAAAGAAGTCGAGGCTGCCGCTCCCGTCGCAGTCGGCCTCCGCCTGCCCCGCCGCGAACTGGTTCTGGAAGCAGAGGAAGTCGAAGAAGTCCAGCGTCCCCGACCGGTCGCAGTCGGCGAAGCAGGCGCCGTCGCCCTCCGCGAAGACCATGAACGGAAGGACGATGGGCCGGCCGGTGGCGGGGTCCTGCACCGGCGTCCACCCGCTGCCGTCGTAGCTGAGGCTGATGGGCTCGGCCGTTGCCACGGCCCCGTCGGCGTTGTACGGGCTGCACACGCTGAAGAGCTGCGGGCCGCTGGAGAGCGGGGCGGTGACCTCCAGCCAGTACTCGACGCCCGGCTCCAGCGGGGGCGCCCAGGACAGGTCGATCGCGACGTCCTTGATCGGCACACGGTTGTCCAGCAGCGCCTCGGGATAGACCGCATAGCTGTTGACGAAGGTCGTGTCCAGCGCGACGTTGGTCTCGAGATCACCAGCGATCAGATCCCCGGCGCCGGGCTGGCCGGCCCAGAGCCGGGCGAACAGCGCCTCGACGGGCTGCTCGGGATCCGCGCCGGCATGCCCCACGCGAACCAGCGCGTGATTGATCACGCCCGACACCCCTTCGACGCTGACCGCCATGTGCGACATCCCGCAAGCCAGCGGAATGCCGTAGTCGCTCGGCAGCCATGTGCGCGGCGTCACGATCACCGGGTCCGAATCCTGGTAACCCGTCCCGATGTCCGAATGGATGTAGAGGCCGCCGGCCGCGTCGCCGTTGACCTCTTCGTGCTCGCCGGCGCCGCCGAGATCCATCTCGACCTCCAGCTCGTGCGCCTCGTCGCCGCCGAGGTCGTAGTCGAGCACGATCTCGTTGGCCAGCGGCATGTCGAAGAACGCCGGATCGCCGACGGCCGGCAGCAGCAGCCCGGCGAACATTCCCTCGGCGATCACCTCGGTGACCACGGCGAGCTCCGTGGCGATGCGGAGCCGTCCCGCCTGCCTGGTGACGCCCCCGGGGACGATGATCTCGAACTCCATCGTCGGGGCGCGGTTGGTCACCATATCTCCATCCCACTCGAACCAGCCGCCCTGGACGAAGTTCTGCGTGTCCAGCAGCAGGTGCTCCTCGACAGCGCCGGTGGTCTTGTCGATGAGGCGCGCGACGATCGGGTCGATGCGACGCGTCTTGCCGGCCCCGCCCTTGATGCCCGGCTCGGCCCGCCATTGCCCGACCCAGCCGATGCGCCCGCGCCGGTCCATGCCCTGGCCGCGGTAGTACAGCTTCGCAGCGCTCACTGCGCGGCCGTACGCCGAGCGCGGGCACAGATCCACATCGCCGAAGACTCGGATGTTGCCGTCGGCAGCGCCGGCCACCAGCGTAGTCACGGTGGCCTGGGAGTTGGCGCTTGACACGGTGCCCGCCGTCGCGGTGGCGTTGAACGTGGATGTTCCCGCGAAGACGACGCTGACTCGCCGCCTGTGACTCGTGTCCTTTGCGCTGCGGCAGCGGGCGTACGCGTACTCCTCGTGCTTCAGGGCAAGATGCGGGGCCAGATTGCCCGGCGTCTTGATGTCGAAGGTGTGCCTGACATCGTAGTCTGGCTGGGCTGCGGCCCCCGAGGCGAGCGCTCCCAGCGGCGCTGCCGCGGCGAGCGCAAGCAGCGCGGGGTGACGGAACGAACGGGTTGTCTTGTGATTCTTCTGCATGGCGTGGCTCCGGGACAGATGTGGCTTGTGGCGGCCCGGCGCCTCGCCGAACCTTCATGAAACAAGCGCAGCCGGCGAGCCGCGCTCACGCGCCGAATTCCGTCGCCGATGAAAAACGGCGAGGCGCTGCGGGTTGCAGCGCCTCGCCGGGCGGGAGAAACGAGTTGATGGCGTCCGCTTACGGGCAGTTCTTGCTGGCGCCCGAGCACAGCGCTCCGCTCGACAGGTTGCACCAGGTCCAGGCGTCGCGATCCTCGCACTTGTCGGTCTTGAACCCGCCGATCGGCGTCCCGCCGTCCTTGATGCAGCAGCGGTCGTTGTCCAGCCCGACCGTGTGCAGCAGGCCCACCGACAGCCCCGTCTGCACCGCTTCGAACGCGTCGGCGCCGATCTCCAGGTGGGTCTTGAAGAGCAGGTCCTTCACCTGCAGCCCGCCTGCAGCGCCGAGCACGAAGGGCAGCGCACCGGCGCGGATCTGCGCCTCCTCGCGGCTCACGGGCAACTCGGGGAACTCGATCCCCAGGTCCTGCAACCGCCGGATCGCCACCTCGAGGTCGGGGCTCGACCCGGGGGCGCCCGTCAGCGCCTCGCTCACCGGCGCCCCGGCCGCCGCGGCGGCGAGGTCGAACAGCGCCACCTCCATCGCCAGGATATCCGTCCGAAGCCCGGTGCACGCCTCCATGGTCTCCACCTTCGCCAGCAGCGCCGGGAGCAGCCCCTCGATCGGGCTCATCAGCACTTCTTCCAGCGAAAGATCGCCATACAGGTGCAGCGACCGGTTGATCGCGTCGTAACGCCGCTGGATCTCAGGCGGATCCGCCGCGGCATCATGCACCGTTGTCCGGATGTCCGGCAGGCAGTCGGGAACCGCGCACCCCGCGGCAAACGCGTTCTGGAAGCACAGGAAATCGAAGAAGCCGAGCGCTCCGTCGCCATCGCAGTCGGCCACCGCCTCGCCCGCGGCAAAGGCGTTCTGGAAGCACAGGAAATCGAAGAAGCCGAGCTCGCCGTCACCATCGCAGCCGGCGTAGCAGCCGACGGCGCCGCTCGCGGCGAAGATCAAACTGAAGGTTTCCCTCGGCGTGGAGATCGGGAGCGGGAACCGGATTCCCAGTTCGACCAGTTCCCCCGGCGCCACCGGTTCGTCGAAGACGACACGTACGACCTTGCCGTCGAAGAGAACCTCGGCCGGCCGGCCGACGATGCACTCCGGCGGCATGTAGGGCTCCAGGAACGGCTCGATCGAGAACTGTACGCTGTCGATGCTCTGGTCGCCCACGTTGATCACACCGGTGGACAGCCGACCTGTCCCCGTGGTGACATCCAGGCTTCCCCCCGTCGGGTCGGCCGGGTCGAGCGGCACGAAAGACACCATGTCCTCGTGCACCCCGTCATCCTTCACCTTCGAGAACTTCACCCGCAGCTTCGCATCCTTGGGCGTCTCGCCCGTGAACTCGATGCTGATCTCGCGTTCCTCGTCATTCTCGATCTTCGCGGTCCCGCCGAGCAGCGAGGTCACGACGGTGGACGGCGTCTCGGCGCAAGTATCCGCCTCCTCGCCCTTGTCGAGCTTGCCATTGCCATTGTCATCGACCCCATCATCCAGCGTTCCGTGGATGTCGATGCACTTGATCTTCACATCGCCGGCGTCCTCGAGCGAGAGCGTGACGTCGTAGGCGTCCTCGCCGCACACGTTCTTCAACTTGATGCTGATGTTCGGCTTGCCACCGCCGATGTCCTTGACAACTTTGAAGCGCCCGACCTCGGTCGCCTGGCCCCAGGCCGGGACAGCCCCGGCGAGCAATGCTCCGGCGATCGCCATCATCGCAGCGGGCGTGCGCGCTGCCCCACGGTTGAACCTGTCGGACCGGATTGAGAACTTCTTCAACATGGCTGGCCTCCTTTGTGGGGCGGGCTTGCGGGCGCCTGGCGCATCGCCGGGCTCTGTATGCATGAGCGCAGACCCGCCCCAACACTCACGCGCCCGCCTCTGGAGCCCCACCCGCCGTACCCTTGCCGATGCCCTCGGCGGACCACACCACCTCGGCCGACCTCCCCGCCGCGCTGGCCTCCACCCTCTCCGGCCGCCTCCCCTGCAGCCGCTGCGGCTATCTGCTCGATGGCCTCAGCGTCCGGGATGTCTGCCCCGAGTGCGGCCTGCCCATCACCACCACCATCCTCGCGGCCGTCGATCCCTTCGCCGAGGAACTCCAGCCGCTGGCGCGCCCCCGCCTCGCCGCCGCCGCGCTCATCCTGTGGAGCGCTGCCGCACTCGCCGCCGCGATCTGGGTCTGGGGCGCCCGCATCGGCGACGCCCTCGCCGCCGCGGGCGCGCTGCGCCCCTGGCCGCACCAGCCCGGACTCCTCCTGCTGCTCGTCGGCCTCTCAGGTCTGGGCAGCCTCGTCTTCGTCTACCCCGCCCGGCGCTGGCCCCGACCCGCCGCGGCATGGGCCCTCGTCGGCGCCGCTTTCTACATCCCCCTGCTTGTCGCCCTGTGGGCCATCCACGGCGCCCAGGACCTCGGCGGACCCACGCCGTACTTCAACTCCCAGATCGACCCCGAGCGCCACGCCCTCCGTCTGCTCGCCGGCGCCATCCTCTGCGCCATCCTCCTCTGCCTCCGCCCCGCCGCCCGCCACCTCGTCGGCCGCTCGCTCCGCCTGCGCCAGGGCCGCGTCGATCGCCAGACCATCCTCGCCATGCTCGCCTGCATCGCCGTCGCCGCGGCAGGCGATGTCGCCATGCTCTTTGCCGCCCGTTCCGGCGGCCTCCTCTCCGACATCCTCCGCGTCGGCGGCCTCGCCCTCATCGGCGCCGGCTCGGCCCTCATGACCATCGGCCTCGCCGGCATGCTCATCGATTCCCTGCGCATCGCCCGGGCCATCGTCTCGCCGGCGCCCTCCATCAGGCGCGTCCTCAACCGCCCGGGCCACGGGCCCGCCGACGTTGCCCCCAATGGCTGAGCAGTTGACGGATGCCGACCGCGCCCGCTTCGACGCCCTCGTCGAACGCGCCATTGACGCCCTCCCCCCGCACGTGCGGGCCCAGCTCGACATCGTTTCCGTCGTCGTCCTCGACGAGCCGACCGACGACATGCTCGCCGACATCGGCGTCGACATGAGCGACCCCGCCGAGATCGACGCCGCAAAGAGCGAACTCTGCGGCCTCCACACCGGCCGCGCCATCACCGAGCAGTCCGTCGAAGACCTCCCCGCGCCACCCCCCCAGGTCCATATCTTCCGGCGCGGCGTGCTGGAACTCTGCGGCGGCTGGGAGGCCGAGGAATCGGAGGGCGCCGTCACCGAAGAGATCGGCGTCACGCTCCTGCACGAGATCGGCCACTATTACGGCCTCGACGAGGACGACCTCCTCGACCTCGGCTACGAGTGAGCGCCCGTCACGGCCCGTCACAATCGTCCTGCTTTCTGCTTTTCCCTACCGCGCCAGCCGCACCCGGATCGTCTCCGGCGTCTCCCGGAGCCGCTCCACCAGCGCTCCCGCATCCGTCGGATCCACATCCAGCACCACGTATCCCAGCCGACCATCGGTCTGCAGATACTCCGCCGAGATATTGGCGCCCAGATCCGCGATCGCCTTGTGCACAGCGCTCAGCACGCCCGGCACATTCCGATGAAAGTGCAGAATGCGGTGCGGCGCCGGGGCCGCCCCCTCGCGCTCGCTGATCCGTTCCGGCAGGTCCACCTGCGGCACGTTCACCGCGCCCACCGTTGAGCCGTGGCGGATGTACCGGATCAGCTTCGTCGCCACATCCTCCCCGATCGCCGCCTGCGCCTCCTCCGTGCTCCCGCCGATGTGCGGCGTGAGGATCACGTTCGCCAGCCCGCGCAGCTCGCTCTCGAACTCCCCTTCGTTCGCCGCTGGCTCGTCCGGAAAGACATCCAGCGCCGCTCCGCCCAGCCGCCCCTCGCGCAGCGCTGCCGCCAGCGCCGGAACATCGATCACCGTCCCCCGCGCGTTGTTGATCAGGATCGCCCCGCGCTTCATCCGCGCGATCTGCTGCGCCCCCATCACCGGCGCCGGCGTCTGCGGGATGTGCAGCGTCACGATGTCCGCCCGCTCCAGCAGCTCATCCAGCGTCGAAACCTGCTCCGCCGCCCCCAGCGGCAGCCGCATCGCCACATCGTGAAAGATCACGCGCATGCCGATCGCCTCGGCCATCACCGACACCTGCGCCCCGATGTGCCCGTATCCCACGATCCCCAGCGTCCGCCGGCGCACCTCCCGCGCTCCGGCCGCCGTCTTTCGCCATCGCCCCGCGTGCAGATCGGCGCTGCGGTCCACCAGCCCCCGGCTCAGCGCGATGACCTCCGCGATGACCAGTTCCGCCACGCTCCGCGTGTTGCTGAACGGCGAGTTGAACACCGGCACGCCACGGTCCGCCGCGGCATCCAGATCCACCTGGTTCGTCCCCACGCAGAAGCA
>CAYMJK010000416.1:0-6557 GCA_964390535.1 uncultured Phycisphaeraceae bacterium
AAATCGGGAAGGCCGCAAGGGGGGCGTGCCACTGGCGCCACTGCCGGGCGGCCGTCAGTGCGTCCCTCGCTCGACCTCCATGCGGGGCTCCGCAGCTCGGATCCAGCCGCCGCCGAGCGTGGCGTCGTCGAGGCCGTAGAGGACGAGGGCCTGGCCGGGGGCCACCGCCCGCTGCGGCTCGTCGAAGACCACCTCGAAGCGGCCGGGCCGCCCGGAGGGGGTCTCGGGGGAGGTTGGGCCGGGGTCAGGCCGCGGCCGCACGCGGCACGCCGCGGGCCGGCCGTGGGCCCGGTACTGGGCAAGGGCGGGCGCCCAGCCGGGCGGGGGATCGATCAGCCAGTTGGCCTCGGCGACCTCGCAGCGCGAGACCAGCAGATCCTCGGCCGGGCCCAGCGTGACGGTGTTGCTCTGCGGATCGCGGGCGGTGATGTAGGCGGGGCTCCCGAGGGCGACGCCGGCGCCGCGGCGCTGTCCGATGGTGAAGCGGTGCTGCCCCTCGTGGCGGCCGACCTCGCGCCCGCCGGCGTCGATGACCTTGCCCTCGCGCCGGAGTTCGGGGCGGCGCTGCTCGACGAAGGCGGCGTAATCGTTGCCGGGAACAAAGCAGATTTCGTAGGAGTCAGGCTTGTCGAAGACGGGGAGGCCCAGCCTGCGGGCCTCGTCACGGACCGCAGCCTTGTCGTTGAAGTCGCCGATGGGAAGGAGCGTGCTTGCGATCTGCTCGCGCGGGATGCCGAACAAGACGTAGGACTGGTCCTTCGCGCGGTCGCGGGCTCGCATGAGGCGGGGCGCGCCGCCCGAGTGGTCGATGCGCGCATAGTGGCCGCTGGCGACGTGCGTAGCGCCGACCTGGCGGGCGTAGTCGTAGAGCTTGCCGAACTTGAGCCAGTCGTTGCAGCGGACGCAGGGGTTGGGCGTCCGGCCGGCGGCGTACTCATCGACGAAGTAGTCGATGATGCGCCCGAAGTCGCGCTTGAAGTTGCAGATGTACAGCGGGACGCCGAGTTCAGCGGCAACCTGGCGTGCGTCCGCGGCGTCCCCGACCGAGCAGCAGCCCTGGCGGCCGATTTTGCTGGGTGGCCCACCGCTCCACGGCGGCCGTGCCTCGCCGGTTCCCGTAGTGCAACTCTCAACCCCTCCCGACCCGTCGCGGAGCGGCGGACCACCCAGCGGCTCGTCGAGGAGGTCGCCGGGGGAGCCGAGGCGCATGAAGCAACCGACGACATCCCAGCCCGCGCGCACGAGCATGGCCGCGGCGACCGACGAGTCCACGCCGCCACTCATGGCCACGAGGGCCTTCCCGGGGCCGGAGCGGGGGCGGGTGTGTGCGGCAGGGGCGGTCACCCGGGATTGTACGGGAAAGTAGCACTCGGCGGCCCTTGGGCGCGGCGTTTCCGGACGCTGCGCGCCGGCCGCAGGGCAGCTATTCCTCGGGCGCCGACGGGCGATGGGAAAAGGCCGTGGGGAGGGTTCAAGCGTCGGTTCTCCATCGCCGATTTTCCGGGCTTGAAGGGGCCTGATGATGGAGCAGAAGCGGCCGCACATCCTCCTGGCTGATGACGAGGCCCACGTGCTGCACATCATGTCCCGCCGCCTGGAGGCTGAGGGTTATCGGCTGACGATCGCCCGCAACGGGCGGGAAGCCCTGGAGGCCGCCCGGCGCGAGCCGCCCGACCTGATCATCACCGACTTTCAGATGCCGCAGATGAGCGGCCTCGAGTTGGCCGTGGCGCTGCGCGAGGCGCCACAGACGGCGGACATTCCGATCATCATGCTGACGGGGCGCGGGTACACGCTCGATCGTGAGGTCCTGGCGCGGACGAGCATCCAGGAGGTGCGCCCGAAGCCCTTCAGCGCGAAGTCGATCGTGAAGCTCGCCGGCGCCATCCTCAGCGAGCCCGATGGCGGCTCGAGCTACTGCGCCACACGGGCGGCATGAGCCATGACCCAGTCCCCACTGCTCGTGACGCTTGCGGACATCGTCGAGATGGCGAACCGGCGGTGCCAGACCCTGGGGCTCTCTGCGCGGGCGTCGGGCGGGGCGGACGCCCTGGGGGCGCGGGGGACCCGGGCGCCGGAGGGGCCGGGGGCGCATCGGGCGGGTCGTCACTTCATGCTCGACCTCGACGCGACCGGAGAGATGGCGCCGCTCTGGTTCGAGGCGCCGAAGCTGCCCGAGGCAGAGCTGGCGCGGCTCGGGCTTGCGCTCACGTGGATGGTGGACGACCTGCTGGCGCTCCTCGGCAGCGGGCGGGTGATCGAGGGGTTTACGACGGAACTCGGCGGCGCCTACGAGTCGCTGGATCTGCTGGGCGCGGTCGGGCGGGCGATGCGCGAGCCGCAGCGGCCGCGCGAGTTCGTGACCGGCGCGCTGCGGGCCCTCGTGGAGGCAACCGAGTTCGCGTGGGCCGCGGCGCTGTTCACGACCGACCTGTCCACGCCGGATCTTGCGGGTGGCATCGTCGGCGTGAGTGACCAGGGGGAGCTGGCGCCCGAGTTGAGCGCTGCGCTGTGCACTCTCGGGGCGCGGATGGGTCGGGCAGCACAGGCAGGCATCGTGGACTCGAAGTACCTTGCGGCAATCGGCGCCGGGCCACAGGTCGTGATCCAGCCGCTGAAGCGCGAGGAAGGGCTGATGGGGCTGCTCATGGCCGGCGCCAAGGGCGGCAACGACCCGACGGTGACGAGCTTCGACACCGGGCTGGTGGAGAACGTGGCCGGGCACGTGTCGTCGTTCCTGGCGACCGCGGCGCTGTACGCCGAGCAGCGGGCGATGTTCCTGGGCACCGTGCAGGCGCTGACGGCGGCCATCGACGCGAAGGACCGGTACACATGCGGCCACTCGTCGCGGGTGGCGCACCTGGCGACGCAACTCGCGCGGCGTGCGGGGTATGACGAGACGTTCGTCGGGCGAGTGCACATCGCGGGCCTGGTCCACGATGTCGGGAAGATCGGGGTGCCGGAGGCGATCCTGTGCAAGACCTCGCGCCTGACGAGCGAGGAGTTCGAGCAGGTGAAGCGGCACCCGCGCATGGGATACGAGATCCTCAAGGACATCCCGGCCCTGCGCGAGGCCCTGCCGGGGGTGCTGCACCATCACGAGCGGTACGATGGCGGGGGCTACCCGGATGGGCTTGCGGGCGAGCAGATCCCGCTGCAGGCGCGGATGCTGGCGCTGGCGGACACGTTCGACGCAATGCGCTCGACACGCTCGTACCGGCCGGCAACGCCGCAGGAGCACACGCTGGCGGAGATCGCCCGGTGCGCCGGCTCGCAGTTCGACCCGGCGCTGGCGCCGATCTTCCTCACGCTCGACTTCGGGCCATACGAGCGGATGGTGGTGCAGAGCGCGGCGGCGCGGGCGGCGTAGGGCGCGGGGCCAGAGAACAGAGATCAGAGAACGGAAAGCCGCGGAGATGAACCGCTGGGGTCGCGTCTCAGATGGTCTGCCTCTCTGATCTGATCTCCAATATCTGATCTCTCTCCTCTACTCGCTACGCCCCGACCCACGCTCACTGCACCCCAGGCCAGACTCCCTCGGCCTCGGCAACCATCCGCAGCTCGCCGCCGAAGCCGGGCGGGGCGAGGCCGATCGCTCCCGCGGTGTAGCTGGAGTTCAGCGTTCCGTTTACAGTCAGGCGGCCGCCGACCTGGAGGGGCGCGGTCAGTTCGGTGGTGTCGCTGATGATCGTGTCCCCCGTGGTGTAGACGATGCCGGTGAAGCGGCAGGCGTAGCTGTCCCACTGGTCCGAGTCGGTGGCGCCGCCGAACGGCGCGCCGGGCGGATTGAAGTTGACGCCCTCCATGGACTCGCTGAGAGAAAATGGCGACGTCTGGATCTCGATGCTCCCGCGCACCAGCAGGGACGGGTAGTCCTCTGCGGCGGGATCGAAGCGCACCTCGTCGCGAATGCGCGATCCTGCGCCCGGGTTCAGAAGCACCAGGGTACCCAGCACGCGGAGCCGCCGGATCGTGATCGACCGGCTCTGGCAGTCGATGTAATAGATGCCGGCGCCCCCCGCGGGCGCGCCGAACGGATTGATCGACGGCGAGAGCACGAGTCGCTCCAGCGTGCCGCTGGGGATGGCGTTGTAGTCGATCGGCGTGCCGCGGGCGACATATTCCTCGATCAAGGCCGGGTCGGGGCCGCCCACGGCCGGGGCGCCCGGCGTCGTCCCCCCGTAGTAGGTGCTGCCGCTGATCGATCCGGCCGCGATCACCTGCGGCCAGACCGTGGCAAAGTCCGCGAATACGTTGCCGTTGGACCGGAGGCTGGTGTCGGCGTCCACGCTCTCGACGAGACCGACGGAGACATCGCTGTTGACGAAGATCCCATAGGCGAGCGATTCCACAGGGTCGCGCTCCGGCCTGAGCGTCGCCGTGACAATCTGCGTGGATCCGCCAGCGACCGCGCGCACATTGACAGTCACCGGGTCGGCCTCGCTGTCCGCGATATTGTCGTCCGAGGGGTCGCTGACCTCGATGCGGTAGGTCCCCTCGCCGAGCCCATCGGCGGTCACCCAGACGCCGCCGCGGTTGATGCGCCAGTCGTCCTCGGTCTGCATGATCGCCACCGCCCGCTCGAGCCCGGACATGGCGATCGTGCGGGCGGCGCCGGCGTCCGCCTGCAGTTCGATGATGCGGCGCTGGGCGCCGAGCACGAACATGGCCGAGAGCGCGCTCACCCCCGCGAGGCCGGCGATCGCGACCACCATCACATAGGCCGTGCCGTGCCGGTGTCTCATGGCCCGCCCCCTGCCATGGCCGTGTCCCATGCCACGGCTCGCAGCGCATGGGCCGAGGCGATCAGCCGGTCGCCCTTGTACACCCGCACCCGGATCCTCGCCAGGCCCGTCCCGGCTGCCTCGGCGGCCGGATCCGCAGCCCGCACGACCTTCACACTCACCTCGCGCCGCCACCCGACCGGCGCGAGCGCCTTGCCATCGGGCGCGGTGGGCGGCGAGGCCGACCAGGCGTGATAGTCCCCGATGTCGTCGAAGGTCAACCGGTTCTCCGGGTGGACGATCTCCCCGTTGGGCGGCACGCCATAGGGCGCCCCGAGGATCTCCTGCATCAGGTCCTCGGCGAGGATCACACCGCGGGCCCGGTCACCGGCCAGGGCGCGGCTCAGGGTCGCGGCGGAGAGCGCCCGCAGGGCCGCGACGCCCATGACGGAAATGATGACGAGGCTCACCACCGCCTCGATCAGCGTCAGCCCGTGATGTCCAGCGCGGCGGTTCATGGGCGAGGTGGCCGGTTGACGAGGCGGATGGTGGTCTGCAACTGGGATGACCGCGACTGGACGGGCATGGCCGTCAGCGTCGCCCCGAGCATGTGCGTGCCATTGGTCGAGATCTCGTACGTGATCGTCAGCGCCTGCAGAGAACGGACGATGTTCTCCGACTGGCGCCCGGCGAGCGTGCGGGTCCAGGGGTCGCCGGCGATTCCGCTCCAGGCGTAGCGGATGACATCGTCGGCGCCATCACCGTCGCGGTCGCGGATGATGAACTCGACCTCCGCGGGTCCGGCAAGGTTGAGCGAGGTGGCAAAGGCAAGCTCGGAGGCGAGCATGTCCATGGCCCGCAACGTCTCGGTGGCGCCGAGCACAGGGTCATCGCCGGCGGGCACCGCCCGGGCTGTGACGAAGAGCAGGGCGGAGGCGGCGCTCACCACGATCGTCAGCAGCAGCGAGCTGATGATGACCTCCAGCAGCGTGAAGCCGCGGCGGGACACCATCTACAGCCCCAGCAGCCCGAGGACTCCGCCGAGCAGGCCCCCTCCCCCGTCCTCATCCTCGTCCTCGGTGGCCCCCCCGGTGTCGTCGGGGAGCTGCTCGCCGGCCGTGAAGACGATCGTCGCCTGCAGTTCGCCGATGCGCAGCCCGACCTCGCCGCCCTCCACGATGCGACCGAAGCCGTCGATCACCAGATCGGCGCCGCCGGCGAAGTCGGCGTGGGTGATTTCGGCGCCGTAGGGCGCTTCGCCGAGCTCGACCGCCGTCGGCCTGCCCCCGGTAAGGGCGTTGCTCCCGAGCATTAGGTAAGAACTGTCCGTGACCGAGAACCGCAAGGTGCGCGCTGACGAGGAGGTCCGCGCCGACTCGCGAGCCATGGCAACGTCGGAGTAGACGCGGCGGGCCGCGCTCTCGAAGCGGCGCAACTGCATGGACGAGGCATACCGCGGCGCCGCAAGGGCCGCCATCACGCCCATGATCGCCACCACGATGAGCAACTCGGCGAGCGAAGCCGCCCGCCGAGTCGATGCTCGAGAAGAATTACATCCAGTCATTGCAGCTCCGGTTTCCCGGCGCATCAGCGGCCAGGGCTCAGTAATCGATGTAGGCCACGCCGCGATCATCCAGCAGCAGCGGGTCCACGCTCGGCAGGATCTCGCCGGTGGCCGCGTCGTACACCCAGCCCACGCCCGGCCCCGGCGCAGCGGCGATGCCCGCGGCCCCCTTGTTGTCCCCGACCGTGAGGGCCGGGACGGCGGCGATATATGGGCCAAGATAATGCGTCGCGTCCTTGGTGGCCGAGACCGCGCCGGTGATGCTGGTG
>CAYMJK010000417.1:0-3548 GCA_964390535.1 uncultured Phycisphaeraceae bacterium
ATCGGTCGCGAGGATGCGCTGATGCGGGAGCTGGAGCGCGGGGCGCGGCAGCAGCGGCCGGCGATTGCGCCGGCTGTGGATCCGAGCGGGTCGGGGGAGGGGCCATGAGCCGGCGCGGGTTCTCACGCGGGTTCTCGCTGGCGGAGACGCTCGTTGCGATCGGCGTGCTGGCGGCGCTGGTGGGGTCGGTCTTCGGGTTCATCGGGGGGCTGGCAGCGCGGCGGGACGCCTTGGAGCGGATGACGTCGGACGCGGCGGCGGCGGAGAGCCTGTTTACGCATCTGGAGGCGGACATCCTGACGTCGCTGGCGGGCGGGGGCGCGATGGGGGCGGGGATCGAGGGGGAATCGCAACGACTGAAGCTCGTGACCCGGAGCGGGCTGATCGATCCGGAGGCGGATGGGGCGATCGATCTGGTGCGGGCGGAGTATCGCTTCGACGAGGGGCGAGGCGCGGCGGGGGGTTCGGTGACGATCAGCCGGCGCGGGGCGCGCGGGGAAGGGGGCGGCTCGGAGGTGGTGTCGCGGCGGGTGCAGTTGTTGCGCTTCCGGTATCTCACCGATGGTCAGTGGCAGGAGCGGTTCAGCAGCGCGGAGGCGGGGGGGCTGCCGGTGGCGATCGAGGTGGCGGTGTGGTTCGTTCAGGGGTCAGGGATCAGGGGGCAGGAGTCAGGGGAGGCGGAGCGGTTCGAGGACGAGTTTGATGATGCGGTAGGGGCGCTCGGGGGGGCGCCGGTGGGGGCGCCGGATCGGGTGCGGATGTTCGTCGTGCCGGATGGGCCGCAGGCGGGTTGGGGGGCGGGGTCATGAGGCGGCGCGGGATCATCCTGCCGGCGGTGCTGGTGACGCTCGCGGTGGGGGCGATGATCGGCACGACGGCGCTGTTCTACGCGGATGCCGGTCGGCGCGGGGCGGCGGCAGCGCTGGAGGGGACGCAGGTGCGCGTGCTGGGGTGGTCGGGGGCGCAGGCGGCGATGGCGGAACTGGCGGCCCAGCGCGAGGATCTGCTGGCGGGGGAACTGCCGCGGCTGACGGACGAGTGGGTGGCGTTCACCACGGCGGGGGGTCGCGGCGGGCTGTTCCGGCTGCTGCCGCGGGGGGAGATGGGGGAGCTGGCGGTCAGCGAGAACGGGAAGCTGGATCTGAACCATGCGCCGGTGGAGGCGATCGGGAAGCTGCCGGGGCTTTCGCTGGAACTGGCGGAGGCGATCGTGGCGGCGCGGCCGCTGTCGAGCCTGGAGGATCTGCTGGAGATCGAGGGCATCACGCGGGGGCTGGTGCACGGGGAGCAGTCGCCGACCTCAGAGCAGGTCAGTGGCGCCGGGGCGACCTCCGAGCAGGTCGGTGGGGCGGGGTTCAGTGGGGGTGGCGGCAGCGCTCTCGCCGATACTGCCACGGTGTACAGCTTCGATCCGAACATCCAGTCAGGCATCGAGGGCGCCGGAGATCGGGGCGAGCGGCGGCTGAACCTGAACGTCGAGTGGAACGAGCGGCTCGGGCGGGCCCTGGATCGGCGGCTGGGGGATGGGGCTGGGGAGGCGGTGCGGCAGATCATGGAGTCGGGGCAGACGTTCGCGCGGCCCTCCGACATGGTGCGCGTGCTGCGCTTCTTTCAGCTTCCAGCGGACGAGTGGCCCCGCGTGCTGGACGCCCTGACGACCACTGACGACGAGTACCTGCCGGGGCTGGTGGATATGAACGTGGCGCCGGCGGCGGTGCTGGCGTGCCTGCCGGGGATGGATGACGAGATCGCCCGGGCGATCGTGGACGAGCGCGGGGCGATGGCGCCATCGAGCCGGGAGAGCGTCTGCTGGCCGTTGCTCGAGGAATTGATGACGCCGGAGCAGTTCGAGCAGGCGGTGGATCACCTGACGACGCGGTCGACGCAGTGGCGGGTGCGGGTGGAGGCGGGGCTGACAGCGCGGGGGGCGATGGAGACGACGGTGGGGGTGGACGATCTGGCGGCCGACGAGTTCGGGGCGCTGATGGCGGGTGCTGGGGATCGGCTTCAGCGGCGGATCGAGCTTGATGTGGTGATCGATGTGGCGTCGCAGCGGGCGCGGGTGGCGCATCTGCGGGATGTGACACATGTCGAGCTGGCGGAGCGGCTGGCGGCGGAGCGGGCAGCGCAGGCGCCGGTGGCCGAGCAGGATCGCGCGGCGGGCCGCAGCGCCGAGGGTGTCGATCCGCGCAGCGACCACCTGGTGGACCTGGATCTCGAGACGGGCGGAGGGGGCCGGATGCAGGATGGCGGGGCAGCGCCGCGGGATCTTGCATCGGGCAGCGCGGAGGGCGCGCCGGATGGCGGCGACGGGGGCGTCGAGAGCGATGGCGCCGGCGATGGCGCCGGGCTGGAGAGCGGCGGCGATGAGCCGCAGTTCGTGGATCGCCGGCGCGGCCGGTGGACGGCCGGGACGGGGGGCGGCTCATGAGCGGACAGCAACTCATCGCGGTGGAAATCGAGCGCGGCCGGCTGACGGCGGTGCAGGCGGCGGTGTCGGCGCAGCGCATCGGCGTGCAGGCGTGGCGCGCGGCGACGGCGCCGGAGGACCTGGACCTGGCGGACGCGGCGGCGGTGGGGGCGTTGCTGGGTCGGGAGCTGCGGTCCGCCGGGATGAGCGGGCGGCTGGTGATGGTCGCGTCGCGGACGGATGTGGTGATCAAGCGGCTGTCGCTGCCGCGGGGGCTGGAGCCGGGGGAGATTCCGGGGGCGGTGGCGCTGCAGATGACGCGCCAGCTCACGGCGCCGCTGCAGGATGCCGCCGTCGATTACATCCCGCTGGGCGAGTGGACCGGCGCGGATGGGGCGCCGGGTGGCCCCGAGGCGCTGGCCGGGGCGCTGCCGGGTGATCGCCGGGCGTGGCTGACCGGAGTGGCAATGGCGTCGGGGCTGACGCTGGCGCGGATCGGGCTGCGCTCGGGGGGGGCGGCGGCCGCGCTGGCGCCGGCGAGCGAGCGGTCGTCGGGGAGCCTGCTGGGCGTGGTGATCGGGCGGGCATCCACGGAACTGGTGGTGGTGGACGCCGGACGGCTCGTCTTTGCGCGCGCGATCGAGCTGGAGGCGCCGGAGGATGACGGGGGGCTGGCGGACTTTGCCCGGCGGCTGGCGGTGGAGGCGAAGCGAACGTGGATGAGCTACCGCTCGCAGCCGGGCTCGATCGAGGTGGAGCGGATCTGCGCGCTGGGGTGCGGTCCGCTGGCACAGGCGGTTGCGGAGGCGTGCGGGGAGGCGCTGGAGCTTCCGGGCGCTGCGGTCTCGCCGCATCCTGCGATCGAGCCGCCGGCGGAAATGCCGGAGCGTCAGCGGACGCTGGCGGCAGCGCTGATGGGCTCGCTGGCGGAGGGGGCCCTGACGCCGGCGGGGCTGGACTTCGCCAATCCGCGGCGTGCGCCGGATGTGGGCGCGCGCAAGCGGCAGCGCGTGCTGCTCGGGGCGCTGGCGGCGATCCTGACGCTGGGCAGCGCGGGGGTGTATCTGTGGCTCGATCTGCAGTCGATGCGGTCGGAGCTGTCGGACCTGCAGGCGAAGCGCAGCCGCACGCTGAAGGA
>CAYMJK010000418.1:0-4004 GCA_964390535.1 uncultured Phycisphaeraceae bacterium
GAGGGCGACCCCGGCGCCGCCTCCGGCTCCCTCGCCGGCGCCAGCCTCCAGCAGATCGAAAAACGAGCCATCCGCGAAACCCTGAGACTCACCGCCGGCAACCGCGAACAGGCGGCGCGCCTCCTCGGCATCGGCGAGCGCACGCTGTACCGGAAGTTGAAGGAGTATGGGTTGCGGTGACGTGGCATCGCCCCCCCGGGCGATGACCCTCCCGTGCCACTCGTGCCGCTGACGTGCACTGAGGTCGGCGCCGCCCCGGCGCCCATTGCCCCCTACTCGCATCCCGCGGCGAAGGCGTTCTGGAAGCAGAGGAAGTCGAAGAAATCGAGTTCGCCGGATTCGTCGCAGTCGGCCTCGGGTTCGCCAGCGGCGAAGAAGTTTTGGAAGCAGAGGAAGTCGAAGAAATCAAGGGCGCCGGAGAGGTCGCAGTCCGCGTAGCAAGGGGCGGATTCGCAGCCCCACTTTGCGATGCGATGGGCGCTGACGCCGCCGGCCATGGTGAACTGGCCACCTGCGTACAGCACCGGACCGCCAGCCCTGCCACCGACGAATGCCGTCATTGCATAGACGAACTCCTGCATGCCCTCGCCGAGAGCCGACCACGCGGCGCCATCCCACTTCGCGATCCGGTTTGCCTCGACGCCGCCTGCGACGGTGAAGCCGCCACACGCGTACAGCGCGGGACCGCCACCCGACCCATCGTCGAACACCGTCAGGGTCCAGACCCGCTCGTTCATCCCGCTGCCCAGCGCGGACCACGCGGTCCCATCCCACTTCGCAATGTGATGGGCGGGCACGCCCCCGGCCACGGTGAAATCGCCCCCTGCGTAAAGCGCCGGGCCGCCGCCCGAGCCATCATCGAAGACTGCAAGGGCGCGAACATCGAGGGAGAAGACAGTGCCCCCACCCATTCCGCTGTCGAGGCGTGACCATGCGGACCCGTCCCACTTGGCGATGTGGTTGGCGATGACACCGCCGGCTGTGCTGAATTCACCGCCCGCGTAGAGCGCAGGACCACCGCCGGAGCCGTCGTCGAACACGGTGAGGGCATTGACATAGTCGTCCATCCCGAGGCCGAGGGGTGACCACGCGGCGCCATCCCATTTTGCAATGCGGCTGGCGCTGATACCGCCAGCCGAGCTGAATTGTCCGCCCGCGTAGAGCGCCGGGCCGGAGCCGTCATCGAACACCGCGAGGGCGCGTACCGGGCTCATTCCGCCACCGAAACTAGACCACAGGGCGCCGTCCCATTTTGCGATGCTGCCGCCGAACTGGCCCCCCGCGTACAGCGCCGGGCCCCCGCCGGAGCCGTCATCAAACACCGCGAGAGAAGAAACCGCGTTGCTCAACCCGCTGCCGAGAGCCGACCACGCAAAGCCGTCCCACCTTGCAATGCGGCTGGCGCTGACGCCGCCGGCCGTGGTGAAGCTGCCCCCCGCGTACAGCGCCGGACCGTCGCCCGAGCCATCGTCGAATGTGATCAGGCTATAGACCCGTGGGTCAGGATCGCCCCCGATCGCGCTACCAAGCGCCGACCACGCGCCGCCATCCCACTTCGCGATGTGCTTGGCGCCCAGGCCGCCGATCGTCGGGAAATCGCCACCCGCGCACATGGCCGGACCTGTACGCGAGCCGGCGTCGAACACCGTCAAGGCAAGCACGCTGCCGTTCACCATCCCGCCGTCGAGGGCCGACCATGCGGCGCCATCCCATTTCGCGATGCGTTCGGCAGGCGCCCCGCCGGCCGTCGTGAAATCGCCGCCGGCGTAGAGCGATGCACTGCTGCCGGAGCCGTCATCGAAGACCGCCAGAGCGTAAACCGTGCTGCTGATACCGCTGCCGAGGGACGACCATGCGGCGCCATCCCATTTCGCGATGCGGCTGGCGGCTGCGCCGCCCGCCGTGGTGAAATCGCCGCCGGCGTAGAGCGCCGGACCGCCGCCCGAGAGGTCGTCGAACACCGTCAGGGCTTCCACCCTGCCGCTTATCCCGCTGCCGAGGGACGACCACTGGGCACCATCCCATCTTGCGATGTGGTTGACGGTCATGCCGCCAGCCGTGGTAAACCAACCGCCCGCATAGAGCGATGGACCTCCGCCCGAGCCATCGTCGAACACTGTCAGGGCGGCAACCCTGCTATCCATGCCGCTGCCGACACCCGACCACGCGGCGCCATCCCATCTCGCGATACGGTTCACCGTCACGCCGCCGGCCGTCGCGAAGACACCGCCCGCGTAGAGCGCCGGGCCGCTGCCCGAGCCATCGTCGAACACTGTGAGGCTCCAGACGGTGCTGCTCATACCGTCGCCAAGGGCAGACCAGGTGGCGCCGTCCCATTTCGCGATGCGATTCACCGTCGCGCCGCCGGCCGTGACGAAGTCGCCACCGGCATACAGCGCCGGACCGCCGCCCGCGCCGTCGTCGAACACCGCCAGGGCAGAGACACCGCCGATTACCCCGACGCCGAGGGCCGACCATTCGGCACCGTCCCATTTCGCGACGCCGTTCACCGTCACGCCGCCGGCCGTGGTGAAGTGACCTCCTGCGTAAAGCGCCGGCCCGTCGCCCGCGCCGTCGTCGAAGACCGCCAGGGCACGGACCGTGCCGTTCACGCCGGGCTCACTGCCGAACGTGGGTATCCACGTTGGTTCGCACTGGGCACTGACACTGGAGGCCAAAATCACGGTACACGCAAGCGCTACCGCGATGGCTATCGACACAATCTGATTTTTCAGCATGCTCGGACTCCTCCTGACAAAGGATGGCGGCCCTTCCATGTGTCAGTGTAACAGAAATGTGGGACGCCGGATGGGAGGGGCTATTGGCTTCGGAGCAGCCCTCTTGGGATGAATCGACGGTTCTCCGCAGGCTACCGTCCCCCCGGCCCCCGCCCGCCCCCGCCCCGCCAATTCCACCAAAGCCCCCCGCCCCACCCAGCCGACGTATCCTCTACCCCTCTCTCGCAGACCCACCGGAGGACCCCCCATGTTCGCCACCCTCAGCCGCAGTTGGGAATTCGCCAAGATCTCGTACGGCATTCTCTGGGCCTGCAAGAGCCTGATCGTCTTCCCCATCATGTCCGGCGCCGCGGCACTGGTGGTGCTGGCGAGCTTCGCGGCGCCGCTGTGGGGCACGGGCACCATCACCGACTGGATGGCCGCCTTCGAGAGCGAGGCGGGCCCGACGCCGGCGACCCAGGCCGCGATGTGGGCCACACTCTTCGCCTTCTACTTCTGCAGCTACTTCGTCATCATCTTCTTCAACTCCGCCCTCACCGCCTGCGCCATGAAGTTCATCGCCGGCGAGACGCCCAGCGTTTCCGGCGGCCTGTCGATGGCCTCGAAGCGCCTGCCGCAGATCTTCGCATGGGCCCTGGTTTCGGCGATCGTCGGCGTGCTGCTGCGGGCGATCGAAAGCGCCAACGAGAAGGTCGGCGCGATCGTGGCGATGCTGCTCGGCTCGGCCTGGACCGCGCTGACGTTCTTCGTCGTGCCGGTCGTCGTGATCGAGGGCGACGGGCCGGTCGGCGCGTTCAAGAAGTCGGCGGGCGTGCTCAAGGGCACGTGGGGCACGGCCCTCGTTGGCCAGTTCTCGCTCGGGTTCATCGGCATGCTGCTGGCGCTGCCGGTGGTGCTGGTCTGCGTCGGCCTCGGCGCATGGGCGGTCTCGACCGACTCGATGGCGGCGATCATCCCGGTGGCCGTCGTCGGCGTCGCCCTGCTGGCGGTGGTCGCCGCGGCGAACAGCGCTGCGGACGTCATCTTCAAGGCCGTCCTCTACAACTACGCCACCGGCAAGAGCGTCCCCCAGGGCATCGACACCACCAGCCTCTCCCACGCCTTCGCCGCGAAGAAGTAACGCCGGAAGAAGGCAGGAACGCAGAGTTCGCGGAGGGAGCGCAGAGAGCGCAGAGTGGCGTAGCCGCAATCGAAGGGAGGAAGGGCAACCACAGATTACACAGATACGCACAGAGTTGTGTCATCTGTGTCTCTATCTGTGTCCTC
>CAYMJK010000419.1:0-3796 GCA_964390535.1 uncultured Phycisphaeraceae bacterium
CATCGGGCCAGAGCACGATCAGCAGTCCGTGCCCCGCCGCGAAACGCTCGCCGATGGTCTCGGTGGCGCGCACGGATGGCCGATCCGGATCGAACATGGCGCCGAGGGAGGTCTCGATCCGCAGCCGGCTGACGCCGAGCAGTGCAAGGACAGTCACCGCTCCGGCCAGCGCCAGCGTGAGCGCCGGCCGGCGGGCGCCGATCGGCCCGGTGGTCACGGCGCCTCCACGCGCATCGCCCGGCGCGGCGGGATGAAGGCGCCCTCCGGCGCCGGCAGGCCGAGTTCGACGGTGTCGAGGCGGATCCGAGCCCGGCGTTCGCCGGCGCGAAGGTCCAGACGCATCGGCCACGGGCGGCCGTCGATGATCTGGAATCGGCCGAGTTCGAGGATCAGGGCGCCATCCGCGGTGTCGGGGGTGTCGAGTTCGAAGCGGCGGGCGGTGCGCGTCGCCCGGTCGATGGTGATGCGCACGCCATCAGCGGTCGTGTACTCGAAGCTGCCGTCGCGCTCGTCGCCCGGGGGCGGCGGCGTCTCGAAGATGGCGCCGCTCAGCAGCCGCCACGCCCGCGCCATGTCCGCCGCCCGCAGTTGCTCCAGATCCTCCTCCGCCTGTGGCGCGTAGACCCAGAGATCCCCGCCAGCGAGCGTGATATCAAGGGTCGCCTGGTCGAGCTTCCACGCGCGCAGGCGGAAATTACCGGCGTCATCGCTCGCGATCGCGCACTGAAGCGTGGCCCGCCCGCGATCGGTCCAGAGCGTGAGATCGCCGGCAGCGCTGATGTGCTCGGCAGTCTGCGCCCGCATGGCGCGCCAGGTCTCATCCGCCGGCGCCGGCTCATACGTCGGAAGCCGCGCCCCGCACCCGCCGAGCGTCAGCGCGAGCAGAATGACCGCCAATCGACTCACGATGCCGCCACCTCCCGGCGCAGCACCTTGCCGGCGCCCGAGCACGGCAGGGCCTCGGTCGCCTCGAACACGCGCGGGATCTTGTGCGGCGCGAGCCGGCCGCGCAGAAACGCCCGCAGTTCATCGGCGCCCGGCGCAGCCGCGTCCGCCCGCGGCTCATACACCGCCCGCAGGCGCGTCACCGTTTCGCTCAGTCGCAGCGGCGTGACGACGCACCTGCCGACGCCCGGATGCTGACCCAGGGCCCACTCCACCTCCATCGGATTCACCTTCACGCCGCCGACATCGATGAGCAGCGTGAGTCGCCCCGTGATGGTCAGCCTCCCCGCCCCGTCCAGCCGGCCGAGATCGCCCGTGAGGAAGTGGCCGTCGGCAAGCTCGACCGGCGGCCCGTCGATGTAGCGTGTGAGCATGGATGGCGCGCGCACCGCGACCTGCCCCTCTGCGCCATCGGGCGCGGGGCGCCCGCGGTCATCGAGCACACGCACGCTCACTGCGCGCATTGGCCGCCCGACGCTCATCGGGTCGAAATCGGCGCCGGCGGGGTCGTTGAACGTCACCGAGCCGATGTCCGACGCCCCATACAGCTGCCCGATCCGAGCTCCCCACGCGCTCGCAAACCGCTCCGCCACCTTCCCCGGCAGCGGCGATCCGGCCGAGTAGGCAAGCCGCAGCCGCCCCGGCCGCGCCGGCGCCACTCGCGACAGCCCATCGAACATGAACGGCGCTCCGGGGAAGACCGTAGCCTGATCCGCCAGCGCTGCCGCCGCCGCGGCAAGGTCGAAGCCGTCGAGCGCGCGCACCGTCGCCCCGGCCATCAGCGGCCCGAGCAGTCCGTTCTCGACGCCGTAGGAGTGGTAGAGGGGGATCGCGGCGAGCACGGTGTCGTCCGGCGTCAGCCGGGCCGCCTCGCGCACATTCGCGCCCACGGCGCCCAGGGAGGCGAGGTCGCGCAGCACCAGCTTCGGGCGCGCGGTTGTGCCGGATGTCTGCAGGATGAGCCCGCAGGGCAGACCAGGGCGATCGGCGCACGTGACGGGTTCCAATGGCTCCAGCAGCGGCAGCGGCGAGCCCGGCCGCACGAGCGCCGCCAGCCCGCATCGGGCTCGCAGTTCGTCGATCTCGCCCGCCGGCGTCGCCGGGTGCAGCGGGAAGACGATGCGCCCGGCGCCGAGGCAGGCCAGGAAGGCAACCACGAGATCCGCGCCATTCGGCAGCAGCAGGCCGATGACGGACTCCTCGGGCGTCGCGCGCCTGATCCGCTCCGCAGTCTGCTCCACCCGTTCGATCAGCTCACCGCGCGAGAGCGTGGCGCCACCAGCGCCGATGATCGCGGGGCGCTCCGGCGCCTCCGCAGCGCGCACGCGAATCTCGCCAAGGACATCCGGAAACACGCTCGGCGCCTGATCGCTCACGCGATCGCGCCCGTGGGGGAGATCGTCGTGACGGGCGAGGCCGCCGGGCTCGGCGCCACCGGATCCATCTCAGGCGGCGGCTCCGCCTCCAGCAGCGACCACGGCTGCCGCCGCGGCGCCAGCGCCACCCGCATCTGCATCCGCCGGCACCGCTCGAACAGCCCGAGCCGCCAGCGCACGCCGAAAGGGACCCGCCCGAACATGTCCCCCGCCAGCGCTGTCATCACCGCCCGGTGCATCTGCAGCGGCCCGTGCCCCGTCATGAAAAGATCCCGGAACGCCTGCGTGTAGAACCCGCGCACCAGTTGCAGATAGCGCGAGGACGCCTGCCGGACGTATCGCTGATACTCCGCGCGAGCCCGCTCCGCCGCCGGTCCTCCGTCCATCATCGCCGGCGCAAGCCGCGTCGCCTCGGCGCCGCCCATCATCCCGAGGCAGACGCCGGTCGAGAAGACCGGGTCGATGAACGTCGCCGCGTCGCCGAGCATCGCCCACCCCGGCCCGGCGTATGGCGCGCAGGTATAGCTGTAATCCGAGATGACCATGTTCGGCCGCGACATGTCGCAGCCCGCCATCAACTCGCGCATCGCCGGCGCCCGGGCCACGCCCCACGCGAGCATCCGGTTGGCCGGGACGCCGGCGCGCTTCGCCTCGTCGGCCCGCATCACCAGCCCCACGCTGGTCCGCGTCTCGTCCAGCGGGATCGACCACAGCCACCCCTCCCGGCACAGGGTGAAGACGGGCATGCCGCCGAGTTCACCTGCCCGGCGCCTGACGCCGGTGAAGTGCCCGAAGTATGCGATGTTGGCGAGCCCGTCGAGCGGGCGTCGGCTCTTGAAGTGGCGCCCGAGCACGGTCCCCTGACCGCTGGCGTCCAGCAGCAGGCGGGCCCGGATCTCGCCGGCGCCGGTCGTGACGCTGATGTTCCCGTCTGCCAGGGCGCCGATCGCCTCGACCGGCTCGTTCTCGCGGATCTCGGCGCCGGCGTCCCGCGCCGCGTCCGCGAGCATCGCGTCGAAGGGCGCCCGCTCGATGTTGAACGCCTCGTGATGTGCGCCCAGCGACATCGAGAACGGAAAGTTCGTCGGCTCGCTGTCGTCGGCGTACACCATGGATGCCCCGAGCTTCACCGTGTGCGGCAACCGGCGCAGGTGATCCTCCAGCCCCAGCTCCCGCAGTTGCGTCAGCGTCCGCGGCAGCAGCGACTCGCCGATGTGAAACCGCGGGTGGCTCGCCTTGTCGATCACCAGAACACGCAGGCCCGTCCGCGCGGCCGTCAGGGCCGCGATCGACCCCGCCGGCCCGGCGCCGATGATGAGGATGTCCAGGTCGGCGGCCATCAGCGGGCGCCCGCGGGCGCCTGCGCGTGCGGCACAGCCCGAGGCGCCAGTTCGGCCCGCCCCTCGATCTCCACCAGTAGCTCCGGCCGGCAGATGTCGGCGCGCATGAACTCGACCTGCCCGGCGCCGGCGAAC
>CAYMJK010000420.1:0-3769 GCA_964390535.1 uncultured Phycisphaeraceae bacterium
GAAACCGTTCGTCGGAGCGCCAACGGGCGCCGCGTCGCGGCGTCCGCCGCTTCCGGGCAGATTACCCTACTTCACAGGGGCCGGGGCGGCACTATTCTGGATCGTTCGAGTGCGTCGAAAGTCGCCGGGTCGAGTGGGCTCGGGCGCGCAGCGAGTGTTCTGGAAAGGGCCTATACGTTTCCGCAACCGAACAACCCGCAACCGCTGACCGAAGTTTTCTGGGGTGAGATCTCGCCCTGCCAGCACATCGTGCAGATCTATCAGGGGGAGGGTGTGTTTCTGGACACCCTGGAGGGGTTCGCCGCGGGCGGGCTGGAGCGGGGTGAGGCCGTCATCATCATCGCAAGCGCTGCGCATCGCGGCGCGCTGGAGCGGCGGCTGCGGCATCGGAAGATTGACATCAGCGCGGCCCGGGCTTGCGACCAGTACATCGGACTGGATGCGGAACAGACGCTTTCGAGGTTCATGATCAACGGCTGGCCAGATGACCAATTGTTCGAGGAACTGCTGACGGGGCTGCTCGGGCGCGCGCAGCGCGATGGTCGGCGGGTGCGCGCGTTCGGGGAGATGGTTGCGCTGCTCTGGGCCCAGGGATGCAGCGGCGCCACGGTGCGCCTGGAGCACCTGTGGCACAGGTTCTGCCAGGAGAAGGCGTTCACCCTGTTCTGCGCTTATCCGCGCATCGGCTTCACGCAGGATGCCGAGTCATCGATGCAGGAGATCTGCGCAGCCCACGACCGGGTGATCGCGGGCTGATCGGGGGTGGCGCCGGCGTCGGCCGCGTCGAGCAAGCCGCGGCGCCATTCCCATCGCTTGAGCAGGATGTGCTGCTGCCCGATGGCCTCGAGCAGGGCCGGGGCATCCGTGCCGGTGATTGCGCCGGCGGGGATGTCCGCGAGGGCGCCGAAGCATGCTCGTTGGCGCTCGGCGTCGCGAGCCTCGCGCTCCACGAACGCGCGCGCATAGCCGACTTCCTCGGGGCTGGTGATGTCGCGCCCGAAGAGTTCCATCGCGAACGGCGGGTTGCGCCGGGCGAAGTGCCACGCCGCCTCGCCGAGGCAGCGCTCGCGCGCCAGCACATCCGCCGGGGTGTACCGGTGATCGTGAGTCGCCTCCGCCTCGGGCCGATACAGCACCGGGAGCCCGAACCGGTGTGACAGCCGCCACGCGAGTTCGATGTCGTCGTACCCGTACCGGCGCGGAATGGCGGTGAACCCCCCCACCGCGCGCACGAGGTCGATCGGCGCAGAGAGATTCAGCCCCCACGCGTGGCGGAAGCCCCAGTTGCGCCACCTGTCCGGCGGCGCGGCATCCATCTCGCTATAGAAGAAGATCATGCCGGTCTCGCGGACCAGGCGGTCGAAGAGCGTGTCGTTCTCGGGGATTGCCCACGGGCTGCGCCCGACGATGATGGCCGAGTGGCCCGCCGCGGGGTGGCCCGACGCTCTTTCACTGCCGCCGCGGAGCGGCGGCCTACCCAGCACGTGCGCGCGCAGGTGGGCCTCGACGAGGCCCGGCGCTGGAATGACATCATCGTTCAGGCTGAGCAGCACCCGACCGCGAGCGACCTCCAGCAGGCGGTTGCGAGCGGCGTTGTACCCTTCGCGCGGGCATTGAACCAGGTGCAGCGCGGCCCGTCCGCCGGCGCTCGCCCACGCGTCGCGGGCGGCGGCAGCGCCGGGCTCATCCGGGCCATCGAACCCGACGAGCACCTCGATCCGCGCAGGATCGACCGTCTGCCGCGCAAGAGCGCGCAGGCAGGCGCAAAGCTTGCGCCCGCGCCCGCGGGTAGGAATGACGACCGAAAGGTCCGGACCGGTTATCAAAGTTGCGCTCCGCCCCGCCGGGGGCGCAGATTCGGGCAATCGAGCGGAAAAACGCGGGCGCCGCGTCGAGGCGCCCGATACAGGAATCGACAGGATGGACAGGTTGTCCACAGCGGAGAAGACAAGGATGTCGTCAACACGCTTCGAACGTCGCCAGCACGACCGCCAGGACCTCTCGCGGCCCTGCAAGGTCTTCCTCAAGCAGGCGATGCGGTACGTCCCGGGGAACACCCGGAATCTCTCCGACGGCGGCGCCCTGCTGGAGGTCGGCCCCAGCCGGCCGCTGAACCCGGGCGACCCGGTGGACCTGCTCATTTCGTGGACTGGCCAGGCGGTGGTGCGGGCCGAATCGATGGCCGCCGCCCGCGTGGTCCGGGTGATCGAGTCTGGGCATGACCGCCAGCTCGTTGCCCTGACCTTCGAGCAGGCCGCGACAGCCGTGGCCGCCTGAGACCGCGCCGCCCGCGCTGGGGCCCCGACCTAAGCCACGACCTCCTCGGACGCCTGGACCACGGCGTCGAGGGTGTCGCGCATCTTCCGTCCCCCCTTGAACTTGACGGCCCGCTTGGGCGGCACCTCGACGCGCTCGAGGGTCTTCGGGTTCTGGGCGAGGCGTGGGCCGCGCTCCTTGATCTCGAAGACGCCGAAGTCCCGCAGTTCCAGACGGTTGCCCTTGCCGAGTTCGACCACGATCTGGTCGAGCAGGCCCTGGACGACCTTCTTCACATCCGCCCGCTTGAGGCCGGACTGCGCCGAAATCGCGTCGATGAGGTGCTTCTTGGTGACGTTGGTCGGTTTGCTGGTCTGCGTCGACATGCGTGGGATTCCCTCTGGCGCCACCCCGACGCCTCCCGAGGCCGCCGGTCCCCCGCGCCCGAGCCCGCCGCCGGGCTCGGAGAGGGCTCGATGCGGCCTCCCCGTCCACTCGGGTCATGGCGGGGAGATCCCCCGCACGGGTGACAGTATGGCGGCTCCGCAAGTCGCGGTCAATACAATAGTTGCGGAATCGGTGTCCACTTTTTGTCCACCGGTTATCCGCAGGGGGAACGGGCCGAAATGAGGTAGTTTTCATGGCCTCACAGACACCGGTCAGAAGCGGAACGTGACGCCCGCAAAGAGGCCGGCGTACGACCCGATGTAGCGGAACTGCTCCGGGCCCTCCCCGCTCTCCATGTCGATGACGCTGATGCGATAGCCGGCGATGAGTTCCACGTAGGGGGCGGGGCGCCAGCCACCGGTGGCCACGAAGTCGCTGGAATAGGCAGCCTGGTCGCCGAAGCCGGGGTTGGCGCCGAAGGTCGCGGCGAAGCCGAGGGAGGTGTCCAGCGGGAGGTTGACGTGGGCGCGCACGCTCGCGAGCGCCAGCCCGAAGGTTTCATCGGCGCTGGCGCGCCCGCCGGCGCGGCGCTGCAGTTCGATGTCGAAGTGGTCGAGGCGGGCGCCGAGACCGGCCTCCAGATACAGATCGAGGCGCGATTCGGGCTCACCGGTCCTGAAGAGGCTGCGCTCGAGGAAGCGGTAGCCGATCAGGGCGTCGGCGGTCGTGTAGCGCATGCGCGTGTGCAGGGCGTCGCCTTCGTTGATGTCGATGTCACCGATTGGGCGCGTCACCGGGGAGATCGTCTCGCGATCGGTCTCGAAGCGCGCTGCGGTGAAGGAGACCCACCAGTCACCGGCCTCGCCGCGCAGCCGGGGATATGGCCCGATGCGCGGGCTGTCGAGATTGAGATCCTCGACATCGATGTCGCGCCCGCCGCGCACCTCGCCGGGGAGGAAGAACCGCCCCCCGGGCGCCGGATACCAGACGCGGAGGTCGGCCTCGAGGGCAAGCTGGAATCGGTCGGCGCCGGCCTCGCCGGGCGCGGGGCCGGGGCGTTCGGGCCGATCGGGGGCTTCGGCCGGGTCGGTCGGTTGCGCCGACCGGGGCCGCGGCGCCTCCGATT
>CAYMJK010000421.1:0-3217 GCA_964390535.1 uncultured Phycisphaeraceae bacterium
GTACAGCCGCAGGCCGCCCGGCTGCTCGTTGCGGGCATCCAGGTTGGCCTTGCGGCAGCGCAGCAGGCTGGCCAGCGCGCTCGGGCGCAGGATCGGCTCGCCGCCGCGCCGCTCATCATCCACGCCCACTGTCTGCAGTTCCGGCGGCAGGAAGATCTCCGCCTGCTGCGGCGTGACGAAGCTGAACGTCACCGTCTCGAAGAACCCCAGCCCAGTGAGCACCCGCGACATCTCCCGCGCTGCCCGCTCCGACTCCTGCGGATGGCCGATGCGCACCTGCATCCGGTCGTGCACGGGGATCGAGTCGAACCCCTCCGTCCGGGCCACCTCCTCGATCAGGTCGATCTCGCGCACCAGGTCCGGCCGATGCGCTGGCGGCGCGCACAGCAGATCCTCCCCATCCGCCGTGATCGCGATCTCGTGCCGCTCGAGCAGGTCGGTCATCTCCGGGGCGGGAATGTCCACGCCGATGACCACCCGGGCCCTCTGCGGCCGCAGCCGGATCGGCGCCTGCCGCGGCAGCGGGGCGCCGGCGACGATCTCGCCCTCCATGAGTGTCCCGCCGGTCACCTCGCACAGCAGGGCCGCGGCAAGCCGGGCTGCCGGGAGGCAGGTGGCCGGATGCACGATCCGCTCGAACCGGTGGCTCGCGTCTGTGCGCACACCATGGCGCCGGCCGGCCGCCCGCACGAGGGCCGGGTTCCAGGTCGCGACCTCCAGCACGATGTCGGTGGTCGATTCGTCCACCTCCGAATCCGCCCCGCCGATCACCCCCGCCAGCGACTGGGCCCGCTCGCCATCGAAGATCGCCATCTCGCCGGGGGCCAACTCCCGCTGCTTCCCATCCAGCGTCGTGAGCTTCTCGCCGCCGGCCGCGTGGCGCACGATGAGCTTCGCCCCGGCGAGCTTCCTGAGATCGAAGACATGGGCCGGGTTGCCGACTTCGAGCGTCAGCCAGTTGGTGACATCCACCGCGCTGGAGATCGGCCGCTGCCCGACCGCCTCCAGCAGTTCGCGCAGCCACGCCGGGCTCGGCCCGATCTTCGCCCCGCGGATGATGTGGACCGTGAACGTCGGGCAATCCTGCGGGATCCGGTTCTCCAGCGTGAAGACGTCGGTGATCGCCCCGCCGGCGCGGGCCGGCGCCCCGAAGCTCCGCGGCGCGAGCGCCCGCCCGGTCATCGCCGCGACCTCGCGGGCGCACCCAAGGTGGCTCAGGCAATCGCCGCGGTTGCTCGTGACCTCGACATCAAGGAGCACATCGCCCCCCGCCCCACCAAGCCGCTCAGTCCGCGACTCGATCGGAAACCCGGCCGCGGTGAGCGCAGCATCCGCCTCATCTGCGGTCACGGGCCGGTCGAGCAACTGATTGAGCCACTTGAGACTGATATCCATGGCAGGGAGGGTAGGACGGGCCTCATGCCTCGATGCCGCATGCCTCGCGCCTCTCTTCCTGTGAAACTGCGGCGTCCGGCCCCGATACAGTCCCCCATGCGCCCCGCCCGCACACTCCTCCTGTCCGCCGCCTGCCTCCTCGGCGCCGCCTGCGCCGGCCCGGGCTCGTTCGACGAGGCGCCCGCCGGCCCCCGCCCGCAGGCGCCCGGCGACTTCGCACTCGGCGTTACCATCTATTCGCCGGTGACCGATCCGCGCGGGCTCGACGATCTCCCCCCGCGCCTGCGTCCCTCGCGCTACGTGCTCGAGCCCGATGGCGCCCTGCGGGCCGAGGTGCGCCCAAGGCTGCGCGCCGAGGACTACCCGCCGCGCATCCGCCAGCTCTCGGGCGAGCAGGTCGATCGCATCTGGCGCATGGTCGCCGGCGGCCCCTTCGCCGATCCGGCGGAGCCGGCGCGCGTCGGCGGCCCCATCGACGCCACGCCTGCGCCCGATCGCACGGATGCGCTCATCTACATCGCCGACGACCACCCCCGCCGCTTCTACCGCGTCAACCTCCTCGGCGCCAGCGAGCCGTCGCGGGCTGCGGGCGAAGTGATCGACCGGCTGGCGCAGCTCGCGTGGGTCGAATGACACCGCGAGCGCTCCGCCTGTAGGTCCTATCCGTCCTCTAGGTAAGAAGGTATTCCAGAGATTTCGAAGATCCATTTCACCACAGAGGCACAGAGATCACAGAGGCAGGAATAGGTTTCTTTTCTCTGCCTAAGGAAGCTGCCGCCATATCGTCCACCAATGGCCGAACCCATCCTCGGAATCGATCTCGGCACCACCAACAGCCTCGTCGCCATCTGCGACGATCGCGGCGCCCGCATCCTCACGTCGCCCGGCGAGAGCCCGCTTGTGCCCAGCGTCGTGCGCTACGAGGAGGCCCCCGAGGGCGCCCTGCGCCCGGTCGTCGGCGAGGACGCTCGCGCCCGCGCTGTCGAGTTCCCGCTGACGACCATCACCAGCATCAAGCGGCTCATGGGCCGCTCGCTCGCGGACGCCGCGCCCGACATCCCCTACCTGCCCTATCGCGTCGTCGAGGGCCCCCGCCAGACCGCGCGCGCGCTCATTCCGCGCGCTGCCGGCGAGCCCGCCGCCCTCAGCCCCGAGCAGGTCTCCGCCGACATCCTGCGCGCGCTCAAGGCCCGCGCCGAAGCCGTCCTCGGCCGCCCGGCGCACAAAGCGGTCGTCACCGTCCCGGCCTATTTCGACGATGCCCAGCGCCACGCCACCCGGGATGCCGGGCGTCTCGCCGGTCTCGAGGTCGTCCGCATCGTCAACGAGCCCACTGCCGCGGCACTCGCGTACGGGCTCGGCCTCGACCGCGCCAGTGCGCGCAACCGCGGCATATCCACCGTCGCGGTCTTCGACCTCGGCGGCGGCACGTTCGACATCAGCATCCTGCGCCTCACGCCCGGCGCAGAGGGCGAGACGAGCTTCTACCAGACGCTGGCGACGGCCGGCGACACGCACCTCGGCGGGGACGATGTCGATCACATGCTCGTAGCGCTCTTCGTGCGCGAGATCCGCGAGCAGGCGCTCGGCGAGGCGCCGTCGGAAGCGCCGTCTGGGGCGGGGGCGCCCGACGAGCCCGTCGATCTCTCCCGCTTCGGCCCCGAGACCCGCCGCGCCCTCAAGAGCTTCGCCGAGGCCGTCAAGGTGCGCCTGAGCGAGCACGAGTCGGCCCAGGTCGAGATCGCCCTCGGCGAGGGGCGCATCTATCGGCGCATGGTGACGCGCGATGAACTCGAATCCCTGATGACGCCATGGGCTGATC
>CAYMJK010000422.1:0-6893 GCA_964390535.1 uncultured Phycisphaeraceae bacterium
CAATGTCATCAGCGACATGGCCCACGGCCTGGCGGGGGCCATGCGCATCGAGGAAGTCCCGGGGGAGGGGCTCACCGCCACCCGCCTCGGCATCCGCTCGCTCAGCGAAGAGACGCTGCTGAGCGTCTTCAACGACGGGCGCGGCGTCGAGATCGTCACCGGCTCGGTCGATCCGATCAGCGGCCTTCCCGATCCGGCCCGCGATGTCGATTTCGCGATCACGCTCGGGGACGGGACCGAGATCGGCGTGAACCTGCGCCCGCAGGACATCGTGACGGTGCAGGACCTGCTCGACCGGATCAACGCCGAGGCGCAGGCCCAGGGCGTGGCGGTCCCCGGGGAGTTCGAGGCCCGGCTGTCGGATGGCGCCAACGGGATCGTGCTGGCGCAGGGCGAAGCGCCCGGGCCGATCACGGTTGCAGCCCGCAACGGATCCCGTGCCGCCGATCAGCTCGGCCTGCTCGCCGGCAGCTATGACGCCCCGAGCGCAACCTTTGCGGGCGCCGACCCGGCGCCGGTGCGGGTGGACAACCTGTTCACCGCCCTGATCGACCTGCGCGACACGCTCGAGAGCAGCGATCAGGCTGGCATCACGCTTGCTGGGGAGCGCATCGAGCGCCACATCGGCGCCCTCGCCGAGACGCGGGGGCTGGTCGGGGGCCTGGCGCGACAGGTGGATGACGAAGTGGTCCGGCGTGAGGACATCGACCTCTTCGACGAGTTGACGCGAAGTCAGCTCCGGGATGCGGACTTCGCCGAGGCGGCCACGAGGTTCGCGCAGCTCCAGACGCAGCTGCAGGCCGCAATGCAGAGCACGGCCATCGCCGGTTCGCTCTCACTGCTCGACTTCCTGGGTTGACCGGGAGGCGCGGGCTTGACAGAAAACGGCCGGACCCGGCTTCGGCCCCGGGCCGGCCCCAAGAGCCAGACAGGATGTCGCCGGCGCGGAGCGCGCCGGGGCCCAGGCAGGAGCAAGGCCGACGATCGGAGCCCGTCATGGAAGTGCGGACAACCAGATTCGGCGTCGTGGAGATTCCCGAGGACCGCGTCATCACCTTTCCCCGCGGGATCCTCGGGTTCCCGACGCGCACCCGCTGGTGCCTGCTGGAGCCCGGGGAGGACGCCTGCTTCTTCTGGCTGCAGTCGCTGGACGACGAGTCGCTGGCGTTCGTGGTGACGGATCCGAGCCTCTTCATCAAGGGGTACGACGTGCCCATCCGGGCCGAGCAGATGGCCGACCTCGAGCTCGACCGGCTCGAGGAGGCGCAGGTCTTCTGCATCGTCAACAAGGTCGGCGACACCCTGACGGGCAACCTGCAGGGCCCGCTGGTCATCAACACCATCAAGTTCGTCGGAGAGCAACTCGTGCTGGCGGAGAAGCGCTGGACCACACGCCACGAGCTGGTCAAGGTCGGCCAGCCCGCCGCGGCGGCAACCGCCTGACCGCACGGGCGTTTCACGGAGGAAACGCCCGCCCCCCGTGGGGCCATCTACAGGAAGGAGCCGACCCGATGCTTGTGCTCTCCAGGCAGCGCGACGAAACGATCATGATCGGCGACGAGATCGAAATCACGGTCGTCGACATCCGGGGCGACAAGGTGCGCCTCGGCATCACCGCCCCCACCCGCATCGCCGTCCACCGCAAAGAGGTGTACGAATCGATCCGGCGGGAAAACGAGCAGGCGGCCCGAATCAACGGGCACGATCTCGGCCCGGTCTCCGGCCGCCTCAGCCCCGGCCCCGCGCGGACGCGCGTGGCCTCTCTCGCGGCGCGCCCCGGAGGGCGCGACGCACACCGACCCGAAGCCCGCGCCGCCGACGCCTCCACGTCGCGGGCGCCCAGACCCGCCGCCCAGTGAGCAAGCGCTGAGCCTCAATCACGGAGGATTGTCATGGCCAGAATCAATACGAACGTCCCCAGTCTCATCGCCCGATCCAATCTCGAACGGACCCAGGGCGAACTGGACATCCGCCTGGAACGCCTCGCCACCGGTCTGCGCATCAACCGCGGCAAGGACGACCCCGCCGGAATGATCATCTCCGAGCGCATCCGCTCGGACATCCGCGGCGCCGAGCAGGGCATCAAGAACGCCGAGCGGGCCAGCGCCGTCATCGCGACCACTGAATCCTCGCTGGGCGAGATCAACGATCTGCTCAACTCCATCAAGGCGCTCGTCGTCGAGGCCGCCAACTCCGGCGCCTTCTCCGACGAGGAGCTCGACGCGAACCAGTCGCAGATCGACTCGGCCATCGACTCGATCACCCGCATCAGCAACACCGCTCGCTTCGCCGGGCTCTCCCTGCTGGACGGCTCGCTGGACTACACCATCTCCGGCGTCGCCACCAGCGCCATCAGCAAGGCCGACATCCTCGGCGCCAGCTTCGTCGGGGGCGCCAACGTCGATGTCGAAGTCGAGGTCACCGCCTCCGCACAGGTCGGCTCTCTCTACCTCCGCGGCGACCTGCCCACCGCCGGCGCCTCCGGCAACGGGACCATCCTTTCGGCCACCACCATCGAGGTGCGCGGCCCCAAGGGCGTGCTCGTCGTCGAACTCGCCAGCGGCGCCACCCTCAGCAAGGCGATCGAGGCCATCAACGGGACGACGGCCTTCACCGGCGTCGAGGCCGCTCGCATCAACCCCAGCACCGATCTCTCCGGCATGGTCTTCCGCGCCAACGAGTACGGCGCCGACGAGTTCGTCTCCGTCCGGCGCCTCAACTCGCCCGAGGACCCCGCCGATGACACCTTCCAGACCTACGCCTTCGTCGATGGCACGCCCGTCGACCCTTCCACGACCCCCTTCCCCTGGGCCCAGGTCGGCACGACCCTCACCGAGGCCCAGCGCGACCAGGGCCAGGATGTCCAGGCCCTCATCAACGGGGCCCTCGCCACCGGCAACGGCCTCACCGTCACGCTCAACAGCACCAACCTCAGCGCCAAGATGCTCCTCAACGAGGGGCTCGCCACCCGCCCCGGAGAGTCCTCCGGCTTCGTCATCACCGGCGGCGGCTCACTCTTCCAGCTTGGCGGCGAGGTGACCGCCCAGCAGCAGATCAACATTGGCGTCAAGAGCGTCGCCGCGAGCAACCTGGGGGCCACCCTCAGCGACGGCGTCGTCGAGTTCCTCAGCTCCCTCAAGACCGGGCAGAACAACAGTCTGCGCAAGAGCAACCAGCGCCGCGACTTCAGCTCTGCCAGCGAGATCCTCGAGTCGGCCATCGATGATGTCTCGGTCCTGCGCGGGCGGATGGGCGCCCTGGAGCGCAACACCCTCCAGACGAACGTCCGCTCACTCCAGGCCTCCGTCGAGAACCTCTCGGCCAGCCTCTCTCAACTGCGCGACGCGGATTTCGCCCTCGAAACCAGCCTTCTCACCCGGGCCCAGATCCTCCAGAGCTCCGGTCTCAGCGCCCTGGCGCTGGCCAACCAGAGCTCACAGTCGATACTGCAGCTCCTCGGATAAACAAAGCGGACCAGAAATAACTCGTGGGCGGACGCGAGCCGTCCGCGTAGGTCCGCAAACCTTCCCGCGGTGATCCCGGGCCCCGGCCGCGCCTTGCCGCGACCGGGGCCCGTTCTGCGCGCGCCGTGAATGAAAATTCCGGACCCGACTGAACCCGCCCCCGTTCCGGGTCGATGCCTCCAGCAACCCGTCATGAGCGGCGGGCAGAATTGGGATCAGCGCCCGGAACGGAAACCGGGCGCCGACGGTCCCGATCGGTTCGGCCCGGCTGCGTAGGCCGGCCGGCCGCGACCGTCGGGATTCACGGAGGATCGCGTCATGAGTCGCATCAATACGAACGTCCAGTCTCTGCTTGCCCAGCGCGTGCTGGGACACAACAACCGGTCCCTCAGCACCTCGCTGGAGCGGCTGAGCACCGGCCTGAAGATCAACCGGGGCAAGGATGACCCGGCCGGTCTGATCGCCTCGGAGAATCTCCGGGCCGAGCAGCGGGCCCTCGGGCAGGCCATTGCCAACGCCGAGCGCGCCGACCAGGTCGTGAACATCGGCGAGGGCGGCCTGCAGGAGATCTCCGGCCTGCTCACCGAGCTTCAGGGCCTGCTGACCGCCTCGGCCAGCGAGGCCGGCCTGGCCGAGTCGGAGCGCACCGCCAACCAGCTTCAGGTGGATTCGATTCTGCAGACGATCGACCGCATCTCCGGGAGCGTCTCGTTCCAGGGTGTGAAGCTCCTCAACGGCAATTACGATTATCAGACCTCCGGCCAGGTGAGCGGCGTCAGCGACGTCGCCATCAACGGCGCCAAGTTCGAGGGCGCCTCGCTGGATGTCGACATCCTCGTCACCCAGTCGGCCCAGCAGGCCGGCCTCTACCTCTCCGCCGGCGGCACGGCCATCGACCTGGTCGACGACCAGGCCGAGTTCCAGTTCGAGGTGACCGGTTCGCTCGGCTCGCGCGAGTTGACCTTCGCCTCGGGCACCACGCTCGACGCCATCGCCGCCGCGATCAACACGTTCAAGGACGTGACCGGGGTCGAGGCTTCCGTCTCCGGCACCGGCATCAAGCTGTTCAGCAGCGAGTACGGCAACGACGAGTTCGTCTCCGTCGCCGTCCGCGACGATGGCGGCATCACCGGAACGGGCGTCGGCATCTACGACCTCGAGGCGGCCGACTTCGCGGTCGCGTCGACCACGATCAAGAGCACCTTCGCCGCGGCGGAGAACGCCGTCCGCGACACCGGGCAGGACATCGGGGCGTCGATCAACGGCATCAAGGCCGTGGCCGACGGGCGCGACATCCGCATCAACACCGACTTCCTCGATGTGGCCGTCACCCTCGACGTCACCGCCAGCCAGACGCTGGGCGCCGTCGACGGCGGCACGCCGGGCGACTCGGCCTTCACGATCACCGGCGGCGGCGCCGACTTCCAGCTCGCCGGCCAGGTGGACATCTCCGGCAAGGTCTCCATCGGCATCGGCGACGTCTCCAGCCGCCGGCTCGGCTCCCAGACGACGGGCTTCCTGGACGATCTGGGCTCCGGCCAGCAGTTCAACCTGGCCGACGGCAACGATGTCTCCAGCGCCCAGAAGGTCGTCTCCCAGGCGATCGATCAGGTCTCCTCGATGCGGGGCCGCCTCGGCGCGTTCCAGAAGAACACCGTCGGCGCGACCGTCCGCAACCTCGCGATCACCCTGGAGAACACCCAGGCCGCCGAGAGCGTGATCCGCGACACCGACTTCGCCGCCGAGACGGCGAATCTCACCCGGTCGCAGATCCTGGTCGCCGCGGCCACCAACGTCCTGTCGCTGGCCAACAGCCAGCCGCAGAGCGTGCTGCAGCTCCTCGGGTAATCCCCTCGGAAAGCCCGCCGATCCGATCCTGATTCCAGACCGCCCCGGCTTCGGCCGGGGCGGTTCTTTTTTCCGGCTGCCGGGGCCCGCCTGCCCCGCCGGCAGGGCGCCCTGCGGGCGTTACAATCGGGGGCATGGCCGACACCGAGATCCCCCTCAGCTATCCCGACATCACCGAGGTCGAGGTCGAGCACGTGGTGAGCGCGCTGCGATCCGGTCGGCTTTCGATCGGGCCGATGCAGGAGACCTTCGAGCGGCTGGTCGCGGCCCGGGCCGGGACGGATCTGGCCGTCGCCGTCTCCAGCGGCACCAGCGGGCTGCGGCTGGCGCTGGAGGCGCTCGGGGTCGGGCCGGGCGACGAGGTGGTGACGACGCCGTTCAGCTTCATCGCCAGCGCCAACGTCATCCCGATGGTCGGGGCGAAGCCGGTCTTCGTCGACATCGACCCCAAGACGCTCAACATGGATCCGCAGCAGGTGGAGGATGCCGTCGGCCCGCGCACGCGCGCGATCCTCGCCGTCGAAACGTTCGGCAACCCAGCCCACATGGCGACCTACGCCCAGATCGCAGCACGCCACGAGATCCCGCTCGTCGAGGATTGCTGCGAGGCGCTGGGGACGACGTGGCGCGGCCTGCCGTGCGGCTCGTTCGGGCGCGTCGGCGTCTTCGGCTTCTACGCCAACAAGCAGATCACCACCGGCGAGGGGGGGATGATCGTCACCGACGACCGGCGGCTCGCCGACATCTGCCGCAGCCTGCGCAATCAGGGTCGGGCGCCGGCGCCGTGGGCGCCGGCTGGCGGGGCGGGGCCGAGCCCCGCCAGCGCCAACGTCGGCGGGTGGCTGGAGCACGAGCGGCTCGGGTACAACGAGCGGCTCAGCGAGATCAACTGCGCCCTCGGCGTGGCCCAGATGCGCCGGCTGGATGAGCTCATCGAACTGCGCCAGGCGGTGGCCGACGCCTACCTCAACCGCCTGCTGGATGTGCCCGACCTCGTGCTGCCGACGGTCGATGGCGACACGGAGATGAGCTGGTTCGTCTTCGTCGCCAGGCTCGCGGCGGGGTACACCTGCGAGGAGCGCGATCGCATCATCAACGGGCTGCGTCAGCACGATGTCGGCGCCGCGCCGTACTTCCCGTGCATCCACCTGCAGCCGTATTACCGCGAGCGGTTCGGGCACAAGCCGGGCGATTTTCCGATCGCCGAGAGCGTCTGCCAGCGCACGATCGCGCTGCCCTTCTTCACGCGGCTCACCCCGCGGGAGATCGACCTGGTGGCCCAGACGCTGGAGCTCATGATCAGCCGGGAGAACCTGCGCCGGTCATAGCGAAGCAAAGCGCAAGGCTCAAATCCTGAGGCGCGTGGCGCCCGATCAGTCTAATGCCGGAAGTGGCGAACGCCCGTCAGCAGAAGCGTCGCGCTGCGCGCTGCGCACGCGTCGATCGTTTCCTGGTCGCGCTTCGATCCTCCGGGTTGGATGATCGTGCGCACACCGGCATCCAGCCGGATCTCGGGTCCGTCGGCGAAGGGGAAGAACCCGTCGCTGCAGGCGATGGCGCCCGCGGCAAGACTGCCGGCCT
>CAYMJK010000423.1:0-9147 GCA_964390535.1 uncultured Phycisphaeraceae bacterium
ACTAGGGCCCACTTTCGTGACTGCTCGTCCAGTAGGACTTGCAGTAAAGCCGCCTTATGTCCTTACACACGAAACATCGTTTCCAACCATGCTGAGCCGACCTTTGCGCTCCTCCGTTACACTTTAGGAGGAGACCGCCCCAGTCAAACTGCCCAGCACCCACTGTTCCCCGCCCGGATTCACGGGACACGGGGTTAGGCCACAAACGTACACAGGGTGGTATTTCACCTGTGGCTCCACCGGGGCCGAAACCCCAGCTTCAAAGCCTCCCACCTATGCTACGCAGTATATGCTCGTGACCAATAGGAACCTACAGTAAAGGTCCACGGGGTCTTTCCGTCTTGCTGCGGGTAGGCGGCATCTTCACCGCCACTACTATTTCACCGAGTCGGTCGTGGAGACAGTGCTCCAGTCGTTACACTATTCATGCGCGTCGGAACTTACCCGACAAGGAACTTCGCTACCTTAGGACCGTCATAGTTACGGCCGCCATTGACCGGTGCTTAGGTCGAGAGCGTGAACCCCCTTCCATGACATTCCGGCATTGGGCAAGTGTCACTCTGTATACTTCCTCTTGCGAGTTTGCACAGAGCTGTGTTTTTGATAAACAGTCGCTAGAGCCTTTTCTCTGCGCCCTCCCTTGCGGGTAGGGCCCCCTTCTTGCGAACTTACGGGGTTAATTTGCCTAGTTCCTTCACGACCGTTCTCTCGAGCGCCTGAGGCTATTCGCCTCGCCCACCTGTGTCAGTTTTGGTACGGGCCTTGCTTTGCCCCCGTCGCTTTTCTAGGAACTCCTCCCGCCATCCACGGCCTGACGGCCTGGGCGCATCTGATCGCCCGGATGACCTTTGGAATACGCACGACGGTTTGATCTCCGCAAGGGGGCCGGAATGTTCACCGGCTGTCCATCGACTACGCCTTTCGGCCTCGCCTTAGGTCCCGCCTAACCCTGGGCGGATTTACCTTCCCCAGGAAACCTTGGGCTTTCGGCGAGAGGGAGTCTCACCCTCTTTATCGTTACTCAAGCCCGCATATTCACTTCCTGACGCTCCACGGACCCTTCCGGGACCGCTTCAACGCCGACAGGAACGCTCTCCTACCGCTTCTTTCGAAGCCCGCAGCTTCGGCTCTCCGCTTATTCCCGATAATTATCGGCGCCGGATTCCTCGACCAGTGAGCTATTACGCACTCTTTAAATGATGGCTGCTTCTAAGCCAACATCCTGGCTGTCTCTGCAATCCGACTTCCTTTCGAACTCAGCGGAGATTGGGGGCCTTAGCTGGCGGTCTGGATTATTTTCCTCTTGACCGCGGATATTGTCACTCGCGGTCTATCTCCCAGGACTTGGCCATCGGTATTCGGAGTTTGGTTGAGAGGGGTACCCGTGAGGGCCCACCACCCATCCAGTCGCTCTACCCCCGATGGTTGCCTCCTGAGGCTAACCCTAAAGTTATTTCGGAGAGAACAAGCTATCTCCCGGTTTGATTAGACTTTGACTCCTCCCCACAGCTCATCCCATATCTTTTCAACGATAACGGGTTCGGGCTTCCAGAGGGTCTTACCCCTCCTTCACCCTGGCCATGGGTAGATCACACGGGTTTCGTGTCTAGCCCCGGCGACTGCGCGCCCTATTCAGACTCGCTTTCGCTCCGCCTCCGACCCGGTAGGTCTTAGGCTCGCCGCAGAGGCTAACTCACGGGCTCATTATGCAAAAAGCACGCCGTCACCACCTGGCCAACGCCAGGCAGCTCCGACCGCTTGTAAGCGCACGGTTTCAGGTACTCTTTCACTCCGCTCATCGCGGTACTTGTCATCGTTCAGTCACCTTACTGATTCGCTATCGGTCGTCGAGGAGTATTTCGCCTTGGAGGGTGGACCCCCCATGTTCAGTCCGGGTTCCACGAGCCCGAACCTACTCTATGGGCCACGTTGCCGCGATTCGCTACAGGGCTTTCACCTTCTGCGGCCAGACTTTCCAGTCTGTTCACGACTCAAACAACGCGTCCGCTTTCGCTCGCCGCTACTCACGGAATCTCGGTTGATTCATTTTCCTCCGGGTACTGAGATGTTTCAGTTCCCCGGGTTCGCTTCGCACACCTATGCATTCAGTGTGCGATGACCCTTGAACGGGCCGGGTTTCCCCATTCGGACATCCACAGATCACAGCTCGGTTACCAGCTCCCTGTGGCTTTTCGCAGGTTCCAACGTCCTTCATCGCCTCTCGACGCCAAGACATCCGCCGTGCGCCCTTAGTCGCTTGATCACACCAACCACGAGTCGCGATATTCGACTCGAGGCCGGCGTGTCAACGCCAGATCTCGCTTTCGCTGCCGCGCCACTGTTGACGCGGCGGCGCTCGTCTCGGTCATTTACCCGCTCCGTCCCGCCGAGGCCTGCGACCTGGTATCGCGTTGGCCCGCCGGAACGGCGCATTCATTCGTATCCGGATGTCAAGTCGCGTCGGACCCGGTCGGAACTTCCTTCCGGGGCCCCCCACGCGGCGCAGGGCCGCTCGTGGGAGCCTTCGAATCGAGCTTCTTCAAGTTCGTTCAGAGGCGAAGGGAGTCTAGACAGGGCGCCTTCCCCATTCAACGCCGCAGGATCAAAAATAGCGCGCCGACGAGTGGCCGCGGCCTCAGCCGCCGCCCCCACCGCCGCCGCCACCGGGGTCCACCGGCGGAGGCGGCGGCGCCTCACGCGGATCCCGTACCGGCTCCTCGGGCTCCGGCTCAGGAGCGGGCTCGCCCTGGGTGCGGCCGGCCTCCGCCGAGGCCGAGAGCCGCCCGTAGAGGCCCGAGCGGCGGTCCTCGCCCACGAGCCGGCGCAGGATGGCGCCGCTGGAATCGCCGAAGGCGACCATTCGCGGGGCCTGTCCCTGCACAAGGCCGCCGGTGTCCCGGGCGGAAGACTCGACGACATCCAGCAGGTATGCGTCGGCCGCGGCGACCGTCTGCGTGCCGAGGCCCTCGGCCTGTTCCGGCGCGGGGCCGCGACGCCCGCCCAGTTCCGGGTCCGGTGGGGCGACACGGGCGCCACCCTCCGGCCGCGGGCCGGCGGTATCGAAGATCCGGAGGCCCTCGGGGAGGTCGGCCTTGGCTGCGACCGGGTCGCCCGGCTCGAGCGAGGTGACCCCCTTGCGGTAATACCCGTAGTAGAACTTGAAGACCTCGACGCCTGCGGTCGCCATGCGCACGCCCATGGCGCCCTGCTGCCCCTCGGCGCCGCTGGAGACGAAGAAGGCGGACATCGGGCTGACGATGACCGGCTCGGTCCAGGGGGAGGGCTCGCTGAGGATCGTCGGGGACTGGGCCATGCTGCGCTGCTCCTCGATGAGGAACTGGTCGCGACGGAAGGCGGGGTTGTTGAGGACCGCGCGGAGGCGATAGCGGTAGGTCTCGCCGGGCTCGGCGGTGAGATCGTGGGCCCAGAGTTCGACGGGCTGACGAGCGGAAAGGGGCTGGTTCCCGGGCTCAGGCTCGCCGCGGGCATCCCGGCGCCCGCCGGCAGCGCCCTCCTCCTCGGCGGGTTCAGGAGCGAAGCCGAGAGCGGTGAGTTCCTCGACGATCTGGTCGCGCTGCTCCTGGCGGCGCTGGATCTGCATCTCGAGGCTGCGGATCCGGTTTTCCGTGCGCCGGTCGGGGGCTTCGGCCTGCGGCCGGCCCCCGGTGATCTCGCCGAGTTCGCTCTGCAGGCGCTCGATGTCGCGGTCGAGCTGGGCGAGGCGGCGCTCGAGCGCGGCAACCTCCGGATTGATTCCGGCATCCATGGCAGCGAGGCGGGCGCCTTCGCGCGGCTCGACCCACGCCTCGCCGGCGATGATGGCGTAATAGTCGGGCTGGCGCACCTGGCGCAGCAACTGCCGGCGAACATCGTCGAGGAAGCTCTCGAGTTCACCGGCCGTGAGTTCCGGGCCGACCTCGGCGATCTCGGCGGGGAGATCGAGCATGCCGGGTGGCGTCGGGACGGCTTCGGTCTCGCCCCATGAGCCGTCGGTAGCGCGGCGCTGGCGATCGAGGCGCACACCGAGGATTTCGATGTTGTTGTTCCACCAGTTGATGGGCCAGGCGTTGATGGGGCCGGCGCCATCGGGATCGTCGGCCAGGGCGCTGTACAGGGCTTCGGCGTCGAAGGTGGCCTGCACGCTGACGGCGGCCTTTTCGTAGGGCTGTCTCGCCGGCGCGAGGGCGGCGAGGCCCTCGACCTCCTCGACCGTCCACGGATCGAGGGTGGCGGCGAAGGAGTAGGCGGCGGGATCGGCCGGCGCCGGCACGCTCAGGTCCACGAAGCGGGCGTTGCCGCCGATGTCGCCGATGTCGCCGACGGAGAGATTGATTGGCGGGCCGAGGCTGGCGATGCGGTCGCGCGGCGTCAGGTCGGCGGTGCGGGCAGCCTGGAACCGGCCGAGGAGATCGACGCTCTCGGTGATCTCGGGCAGCGGCGGATCGGCGGCCTGGATCTCGCGCTGCGTCTCGCGGGCCAGGTTCTCGGCGGGCGCGTAGGCCTGCTCCAGCGGAGTCTGCTGCCCGTTGATGGTGACAGCCGGCCCCTCGGCGCCGAGCTGGAAGACCAGCACCAGCACGAAGACCACCGCGACAGCGATCAGCACGATCTTCTCGACGTGCAACTCAAAGAAATTCGCGCCCTTGACCTTCATCGTGTTGCTCTCGTGCCCGTGGGCCGGGAATGCTCGCTCATGACCCTGTGCTCAATCTTGTGCTCGGAGCGCTCAGCCGACGCCATCTTCGCCTTCTTCTGTCTCGGGCTCGATCTCGGGAAGACCGAGGGCAGCGCGGACCGGCGCCGGCATGAACTGCTCGGTCCACTCGCGCAGGTAGAGGGCCTCCAGCCAGACCTGCACCTGGACGACATAGTCGTCGCCGTAGTAGAAGCCCTGCGACAGCTCGGCATCCAGATCGAGATTGGTGATCCGGATATCGGTCACCGTCATGAAGTTGGTTTCGCCGAATGCGTCGAGCACACGGGGAAGGCGGGCCGAGTCGACGTAGAGCAGGATCGAGGCCTGGCGGACATCGTACAACTGGTTCAACTCCGCTCCGCGCCCGGTGAGGTCGCGGTCGAAGTTGGACTCGATGAGCGCTGTGGTCGGGTCGGTTCCCGCGTCGATCGCGACGGTCTCGAGCTCGCGCCCGTAGCGCCCGGTCTGCGGGACGACGGCCGCCCCGGCGAACGCGGGCGGGGCCGCGCCCAGCCCGCGGATGCGCTTGACGGGCGCCTGCTCCAGCGAGAGCAGCCGGCCATCTTCGGTGTTGGCGGTCTTGACCGCCGCGAGCAGATCCTGCGCGAGCCAGGCGTCGTACTGCCAGCGGAAGCACTCCTTCACCGTGGGCGGACCGGAGACGGGGGTGTGCGGGTAGTACGGCGACTGCTCCGGCGTCTTGGGGAAGATGGTCAGGTCGGCGTAGACGGAGATCTCGCGGGCCCGGCTGCTGTACTGGCCGAGCCGCTGGTTCACCAGCTTGGTCTGGATCTCATCCAGTTCCTCGGGCGAAACCTGGCCATCCGGCGAGGCCGACTGGCGGCGCTGCATCTCGAGATCCTGAATGTTGCTCAGTTCCTGGGCGAGGTCGGCCCTGGAGGCGGGGCCGCCGGCGTTGATGTCGGCGAGCATCCGCTCGTAGACCGACTGTCCGGGGCGGGAGGGGTCGGGCACGAAGGCCTTGGCGAACTCGAGCAGCAGCGTCTGGCGCCGGGTGCGGTCGTCCGGGGGCGTGGGGAGCACGCCCTCGATGACGGGGCTGCGCCCGCGCCGGTTGAACTCGACGGCCTCCTGCACGACCTGCTGCAGGCCGCTGCTGAGGCGCTCGTTCTGCTGGCGGAACCACTCGATGGCGCGGGTGTTGGGCTGATATGAAAAGGTGACGCCCTCAGCGCCCGGCGTGGCGGCGGGAAGCAGGTAGGTGGTGCGCAGGCCGCGCACCTCGCCGAAGAGCCGCTCGGCCTCGCGCTGCCGCTCGGCGCTGATCGTCTTTGCCTTCTGCGTGCTGAAGTACCAGGAGATGGGCGGAACGATGAGGATCACGGCCACCGTGACCACGATGATCCAGTTGGTCTTCATCCATCCGAGCACGTTCATGACTGGCCTCCCGCGCCCTGCTCGGGCTTCAACTCGACGCGCCACCGGACCTCGAACTCGTAGGTGCGCGAGCCGGGCGGGGGCTCGGGAACCAGCTTTGGCAGCGGCGCCAGGTCATCCACCACCCGGGTGTCGGTCTGCTCCTGCGTTTCGCCCGTGATGATCATGCCGCTGCCGCCGGGGGCGCGGGGGGGCGGCGTCCGGCCGGTCCGGCCTCCCGCTCCGCGCCCGGTGAGCGGCGACGGGCGACTGCCGGGGGGCGCCGCTGCGGCCGCCGGATCTTCCACCACGGCGACCTCCGTGAAGCCGCGGGATGTCCAGCTCACCGAATCCGGCACGATGGTGTAGGGGACGCCATCGCGAACGGCGTTCTCGCGCAGCCAGCGATCGAGGGTGCGGGTGATGAACTGCTGCGGCTCGGGCTGCATGGTGCGCACGACGAGCTGGGCGCCGAGTTGCGGCGGCCTCTGCCGGATGTCGGCGACGGAGACCTCCGCGATCTCCTCGTCGCTGAGCGCCTGCACGCCGCCCGGACCGAGGTATTCGGTATCGAAGGAGGCCAGGGTGTACGCCGGGCGGCCGTCCGCGGCCGCCGACTCGCCGGCACGGGCGGTCTCGGTCGCGGATTCGAGCATCAGGCCGAGATCATTGACGAGGTGGCCGAAGATCTCGCGGTTGCGATCGAGTTCGACGATGTTCGCGGCGGTGAAATCGACCTGCGGGCTGGTGACATCGGCGGCCTCGGCCTTGAGGCGCCGGCCCTCGTTGATCGTCTGGGCGATGACCTGATCCGGCTGCGTGGTCTCGACCTTCGTCGTCGCCTGCAGCGGACGGTACCACATCGCGAGGCTGGCGAGCAGGGCGATGCCGGCGGCGACGGCGAACCACTTGTACTTGGACCGCCACATCGCCTCGCGCACCACCGCCGGGGGCATGAGATTGGCGACCAGGGCCGCCGAATCCAGCCCCTGCAGCGCCAGTCCGTAGGCGGTGGCCATGTTGACGGCGGCCGCCTGGAAGCCCGCCCCCTCGGGGCCTTCGACGCTGATCTGTTTGAACTGCTCGATGCGGTAGACGTTGATCTGGAGCTGCTGCTTCAGGTACCGGCGCAGCCCGGGGAGGTTGAACGTCGAGCCGAGCCCGATCAGGCGCGTGAGATTCGCGTCCGGGTGCAGCGACTGGTAGTACCCGAGCGAGCGCTGGACATCCTGGGCGAGGTCGCTGAAGACGGGGCGCAGCGCCTGCAGAATGTGCTTGGAGTGCTTGCTGTGCTCCACCTCGCGCTTCAGCTTCTCGGCCTTGAGATAGCTCAGGTTGAACTTCTCGACAAGGGCCTGCGTGAAGTTGTGCCCGCCGATGGGGAACGTGCGGATCCAGACGCGTCCGGCCTCGGCGATGATCAGGTCGGTGCTGGTGGCGCCGATGTCGAGGATGATCGCCCCGGGGGTGTCCTCCGCGAAGCTCAGGTCATACGCCAGCGCGTTGTACGCCGCGACCGGGCTCAGGGTGACGATGTGGGGCGTGACGCCGACATCCTGGTAGATCGCCAGCCGCTCGTTGATGCGCTGCTTGGTGATGGCGAAGATGCCCGCCTCGACCTCGGGCGAGTTCGGGCTGCGGAAGGTCTGATAATCCCACTCGACCTCTTCCAGCGGGAACGGGATCTGCTGCTGGGCCTCGAACCGGACGATCTGCGGCACCTTCTTCGGCTCGACCGGGGGAAGCTTGGCGAAGCGGGCGAAGGCGGCGTGGCCGGGGACGCTCATGGCGATGGTGGCGCCGGAGAGGTCGTAGTGGCCGGCGAGGGCGCCCAGCGAGAGGCGGACGGCCTCGTCCACATCGAGATCCGGCGTCGAGAGCACCTTCTTGTGCGGGATGACGGCGAACTCGGCGACCTCGAAGCCATCGCCCCGGGCAACGAGCTTGAGGGCCTTGATCGCCCCGGCGCCGACTTCGATGCCCCAGCTTGTGTTGGATGCGGCCATCTGGTCCTCTTTTTTGGTAGCCCGGCCGCCGGGGGGCGGCAGCCGGGTCGGCATCGTACACGAGGCTTCATGCGCGAGCGACCGCTCGCGTCCTGGATTCGGGCGGCAGGGCTCGTCGCGGAGGCCGCCGCGCGACGATACGGGCGCGTCGGGGGTTGGTTCCGGGGGCGGGGGCCGGGGGGGGCGGGTGTTACAAAGGTGTGACAGAGAGGGGCCGGGGCAGGTCACCGGGGCCGCTGACCTCCCGTCCCTGACCCCTGACCCCTGACCTGACCCCTGCACAGGCACGGATTCTCGGCCCGCCCGGCTTCGCCCCTCTTGCCCACGTCGCGCCTTCGACGGGCAGGCGCTCGCCGCGCCGGCGGCATCGCCGCGATGCGGCCGATGAACGAGGGGGAGAAGCCGCCATGCCTCCGTTCCCGACCGGCCGCCGCGCCTTTACGCTTGTCGAGATCCTGATCGTGGTCCTGATCCTCGGGATCCTGGCGGCAATCATCGTGCCGCGGTTCAGTTCGGCCAGTGACGAGGCGAGCAAGCGGGCGTTCGCGACGTCGCTGCTCGGCTTCGTGGATGCGGCGGCGATGTATCAGGCTCGCGAGGGCAGGCCCATGCCCGATGGCGGCACGGGTGTGCTGCCGCCGGGGCTCGAGCCATACATCAAGACCCGCGACTGGGAGGCGCCGACGCCGATCGGAGGCCAGTGGGACTCGGAGTTCCGCGACATCGGCGGGATGGAGAGCATGGTCGGCGTGCACTACATGGGCGGCGGCGACCCGGGCGCAGCGTTCATGAGCGATGTGGACGCGATCTTCGACGATGGCAACCTGGCAACCGGCGCGTTCCGCGATTTCGGCGGGTCGCGGTACTACTACATCATCCTCGAGTAGGCGGGGGCGGGGGTTGGGAGTCAGGGGTCAGGAGCCAGGGAGACGGGACTCAGGAGGCGGGCGGAGCGTCTCCGTTGCGGCAGCGTGGTCGATCGCATCCTGCTCGGATTCGGCCGCGATCGATTCGCGGAAGCGCTCCCACATCTCGCGGCGAAGCCGGGCGAACTCTGCCGCGCGGCGG
>CAYMJK010000424.1:0-3007 GCA_964390535.1 uncultured Phycisphaeraceae bacterium
GCGCCGCCTGCGTGTCCCCTGCCTCCGCCGCCTCTCGATAGGCCCTGACATCCTGCCCCAGCAGCGGGCGCACAAGAAAAACGTTGACCGACAGCAGTCCCGCCGCCACCAGAACCGCAAGCGCCCGGATCGCCCCCCCGAGCGTGCGCACGCGCAGCCCGCGCGCCACTCCCCACGCGAGCGTCAGCCCCGCCACCAACACGGCGCCCACCCCCGCCGCATCCACCAGGCCGAACACGCGCTCCGCCATCATCCCCGCCAGCAGCCGCCAGTGCTCCCCCTCATACGCCGCGAACGCGGGCAGCGCCGGATCGCTCTCGCGCGTCACCCCGAATCCAAGAATCGCCGCCGACGCCCCCACCACCAGCGCCGCCAGCCAGAAGCCGAGCGCGCCGATGTGTACTGCCTCGATACGGCTCAACGAATATCGCACGCGCCATGGTAGAGTGCCCGGCGCCGCCGCGGCGCCAGGCCGAGGCTCCTGCGCGCTGCGCGACGACGGTCAGTGGCTCCCGATTCGCCGCTCCATGAACACGCTCGTGGCGATCGCTTCCGGAGGCAACGACAGGTACGGCTCGAAGGCGCTGCAGGGCCGGAACCCCGATCGGTGGTAGAAGCGGATCGCGGCCGTCTGATGGATGCCGGTCTCCAGCCGCAGGATGCGCAGATCGGCGCCCTCCGCCTCGGCAATGAGGCGCGACAGGATCGCCTCGGCGGCGCCGCTCCCCCGCGCTTCGGGCCGGACGTACATCCGCTTGACCTCGGCGCACTCGGCGCCCAGCGCGACACCTCCGCATCCGACCGCTTTGCCATCCCGTGTGGCAACCAGAAATCGGACGTGCGGCTGGAAGATGGCGTCGAGCGATAGCCCGTGCCGCTGCTCCGGCGGGTAGTGGGCCGACAGTTCCCGATCCAGCGCCTCGATGAGCGCCCGCGCCTCCGGAGTCGCTTCACCGACTCGCTCGATATCGATCTTCGCAGTCATTGGGCCGAAAGCGGTTCTCCGGGCGGCGTTCAGGGGCAGCCCGCCGCGAAGGCGTTCTGGAAGCACAGGAAGTCGAAGAAATCATGAGCGCCGCTGTCATCGCAGTCGGCGTACGGCTCACCCGCCGCGAAGGCGTTCTGGAAACACAGGAAGTCGAAGAAATCGAGAGCGCCGCTGTCGTCACAGTCGGCATAGCAGACTCCGTCCGCCGGCCCCATGACGTTGGAGAAGAGGCCCCCGAACTCCGGATCGCTCACCTGATCCGGCCCGCAGGTGGACGAAAAGGAGTACACGTGACCCTCGCCGCGCGCCCACCCGGTCAGGCCGGGCGCCCCGGGGGCATTCAGCGTCTCGTAGTAGGTCGTGGCGCCGGGGCGCGCTGCGGAGAACGTCTCCGTCCCGCCATAGCTCGTGAGCGGAAACTCAAAGAGCGCGGGAACACCAGCGCCGATCGCCGGATCGCTGGTCACGAGCTGGTAGCTCGCGAGTGGATTCGTACCGTAGTTGAATGACTGTTCGATGGGGATCACCTCCGCCAGCACATCAAACTTGTAGGTCGGCGCCGTGTAGTAGATCACCCACTCCGAGGTGACAAGCCGTCCGCCCCCATGCACCCAGGCGACGAGGGCGTCCTGTCCGGAGATGGGCATGTTCCCGGCGGTCCAGTTGTAGTTCGCCTGGAGGTACACGGTGTCGAAGTCCGCAAGGCTCGCTGTTCCGTCGAAGAGCCAGTACTCATCGCCGATGGTCACCGCATGCCCGCGCGAGGTCAGGGCGCTGGCGGCCGCGTCGTCGGTTACAGGATCACCGCTTGACATCATGTAGATGCTCGCGGCGTCGGCGCCGGCGGCCAGGCATGCCGCAACGATCACTCCCAGCATGGACTCAGTGTTCATAGGACTCTCCTCGGCGTGTGCCGGCGTGTGGGTCTGCGCGCCGCCGACACGAGCCGCGGCGCCACCCCAGACCCCGGACGCCGTCAGCATACCTTGGGGTTCGCTCCCCCACAAGTCCCGATCAGGGGACGAACCCCCGCCCCCGCCGACGCGGCCAGCCACAGAGAGGCGAGCGTGACGGCGTTATGGTTCGTCCCGAACGCCGGGGACGGGGACCGGGCCGGGGCTGCAAGCGCGAGAGGCGCGGAGAGGCTGACGAAGCCCCAGGGAGCTGCGCACTGGGGCGAGGCGCTGCGCGTTCGCCTCAGGCGCCGGACCCAGGGCGCCTGGCGCTGACCGATGAACCTCGCCAGTCTTGTCTCGAATCGGGTACGATGGCGCCTGTGTGGGACGGCTGTGCTGCGACGCGACGGAAGGCCGACACGGATCGGGATGTCGCCAGAGTCGAGGCGCGGGACCGCATCGCTCACGCGGTTGCCTGACACACGAAAGGAGCAGGAGTGAAACGGATGCGAAGTGTCTCTCGACTCGCGATCGTGGCGCCAGCCGCCATCGCGATGGCTGGCGTCGCGGCGCTCACCGGCGGACACAGCGCAAAGCCCGCAGCGGCAGGAGCAGAGCGCATGGGTCAGTCTACGAGTGACGGGTACGCCATCTTCCTCACTGCGCCGCGCGACGACTTCGACGTGACGGCGACCGAGGAAGAGAAGGCGCTGATCTCCCGCCACTTCGCCCACCTCAAGCGCCACTTCGAGGCCGGCGACATCCTCCTCGCGGGGCCGACCATGGGCCGCCCGCCCGTCGGGCTGGTCGTCGTGCAGGGTGGCGACGCCGACGGGGCGCAGCGCATCATGGATGAGGATCCGGCGGTCGCCGCGGGCATGTTCACCGGGGAGCTGCGCCCCATGCGCCTGTCGCTGCTTCGCGCCCCGGGCATCGACACAAGTCTGCACGAGGCCGAGCCCACAGACCGCCGCATCGTCGCCGAGGTGACGATCGCCGCCCCGCCCGCCGAGTGCTGGGCGAAGTGGACCACCAGCGCGGGCATCGCCTCGTTCCTGACCCCGGCCAGCAACATCGAGCTGCGCATCGGTGGGCCGTACGAGATCTACTTCCTCCCGGATGC
>CAYMJK010000425.1:0-2559 GCA_964390535.1 uncultured Phycisphaeraceae bacterium
CGCGCAACCGCACCGCTGGCGAAAGCAACCGCTGTTCGGTTTCAGGAAGGATCCGGCGACCGCCGTCACTCCGTCGACACGCGCCCGAGCACCCAGAACACCAGCGACGCCAGAACAAGCCCGATGCCCAGCAGCGCCGGCAGCGCCGAGGCCAGGTTCAGCCCGGGCTCCAGCGCCGCCGTCATCGGGTTCGACGGGTCGTAGGCGACCTTGACGAACTGCCCCACCGGATACTTGCGGGCCACGGCGTCCGGATGCGTGCGGGCCTTGCTGATGTTGCCCACCGCGAGGCGGTCGCTCTGGTAGTGGACCCCGCTCACGTTGTACACGTACACGATGCGCGCAACGTACTTGCCATCGTCGGCGGTGCCGACGCCCCCGCTGGCCGGGACGATGTCACTGGTGACGATGGTCCCGTTCGCCGTGGGCCACGAGTCGCTGGCGAGCGCCTCGCTGGCGAGGTCGGCGCCGTGCATCAGCGCAAATATCCCTCCGGCGAGGCAGATGACTGCCAGCAGAAGGCGTCGAAGCGATTTCATGGTCACTCTCCGTCCCGCGCCGGCGCCTCGGCGCCCTGGATCGCGGACTCGCCCGTTCCCTCGGTCGGCGCCTGGGCCGTTGCGGGCTCGTCCGGCTTCGGCGGGGGGCCCACGACAACGCCCACCACCGTCGCATCTCCGGGGATGTCATCGGCCGCCGCATCCCCCGGAACCAGCCTCAGTTGCCCATTCGTCTCGATCACGGCCACAGGAATCGCGCCATCCTGAAAACCGGTCCAGCTTGCCACCCGCGCGAGATTCGTGTCCATCTGGAACAGCAGGTGGCGCAGCGGACGTCCCCATTGCAGGGCCGCCCGCTCGTCGTCGGCCGGCTCTTCTCGGAACCAGCGCAGGGCGTGCCCCTTGCCCAGGCTCTCCACCGCCCACCGCGAGACCACGCGATCGACATCGGCGTTATCGGTGATGGCCAGCAGCCACCCCATCTCCGCCGTGCCCACCTCGGTATGGAGCCACTCCGGGTCGGTGGCGTCGCCCAGAGAGGCGGGCACGCCAAGCGCCGCCGCCGCGGCGATGTTGCCGGCGTTGGTGTCCACGACGCGAACCGGAATGCCGTGCTCGGCCACCTGCTTGGCGAGGTCCCGCCCGAGGCGGTGGGCGCCGACGATGATCAGCCCGTTCGGCGCCGCCGCCCGGACGCGCAGCAGCGACGCCAGCGGGCCCGCCAGAACGCTGGCGATGGCCACGCTGACGAAGATGAGCAGCAGCACGATCGATTCGATGCGCCGGCCGATGGCCGCAAGATCGAGCCCGTCCTCCGCCGGCTGCACATCCGCGGCAAGCTGCGTGAGCTGCAGCGCGACAATCGAGCCCAGCGAGGCGGCGACGATGCCGCGGGGGGCGATGAGGGAGGCGTAGATGCGCTCGCGCCAGTCGAGGTTGGTCCCGATGGTCGCCGCCGCGACGCTGAGCGGGCGCACGATGAGCACGATGACGCCGACGTAGATGGCGTCGCGCACCGTGAGATCCAGCATCTGCCGCAGGTCGATCTGCGACGCCAGCAGGATGAACACGGCCCCGACGAGGATCACCGAGACCTGCTCCTTGAACCGGCGCAGGTCTTCGGCGCCAGCGATCTTCGAGCTGGCGATGATCATGCCCGCCACGGCGGAGGCGATGAGGCCCGATTCGGACGCGATGACTTCGCTGACGCCGAAGGCCACCATGCACACGCCGACGCCCCAGAGCGCCAGCGGCAGCTCCCGTCGGCGCCCGAGTTGGCGGCGCATCGCCCACGCCCCGAGCAGACCCCCCGCCACCCCCAGCGCAAAGCCCGAAAGCAGCGGGAAGATGTACCGCGTCAGCGTGTCGGTGGCCGCTTCGCCAGCGCCCGGCCCGAGCTGGGCCCGCACGAGTTCGAGCGTCGAGACCGCGGCGACCAGCCCCACGGCATCCACCAGCAGGCTCTCACCCGCGAGCGCCACGTGCAGGCTGGGTCGCAGGATCACGCGCCGCAGAATCGGCTGGATCACCGTCGGCCCCGTCACCACGAGCATCGATCCGAGCAGCGCCGCCAGGCCCCACGGAAGTCCCAGCACATAGCGGGCCGCGATCGCGCCCCCGATCCAGGCGACGGCGACCCCGATGGTCAGCAGCCCCCGCACCGCCCGCGGCGCGTGCCGCAGCATCCGCCGGTCCAGGCTCAGGCTCCCCTCGAAGATGAGCAGCCCCACGGCGACGGCGATGATCGCGAGCATCCCGTCGCCCAGCGACCCGCCCTCGATGATCCCCGCCCCGGAGCGGCCCAGCGCGAACCCCGCGAGCAGCAGCAGCAGGATCGGCGGCGTCCTCAGCCGCATGCAGAAGAGGGTCACCAGCGAGCCGAAGCCGAGGGCCAGGGCAAGTGTCTGGACAGCGTTGTGCATGGGGCCGGAGTGTAACCAGCCCCGGGGTCAGCGGCCTTCAGGCCACGTGGCACGGGCTTCCAGCCCGTGCCGGGACCGGACAGACGCACAACAACCAGTGGCCCGGGCGTTCAGCCGTGCCGCGGCGGGCCACTGCA
>CAYMJK010000426.1:0-7975 GCA_964390535.1 uncultured Phycisphaeraceae bacterium
GTGATGACGAGGATGACGAAGTAGCCGCCGAGGACGGCCCAGTCGAGGGGCCTGAACTTGGCCAGCAGGAGGGGCGGGTGGGCGAGGGTCTCGACGGCGGCGCGGATTGGGGGCACGGTGCTCCTCTCGTCTTGGCGAGAGGATAGCGGAACCGAGGTGCGCCTGCACGGCCCCGAGGACGGACATGGAGCGTTTCCGGAGCGGCGTGACCGACTCGGCCGGTCGCTGCGGGAACGCTGCTAGTGGCCGCCCTCGGTGACGCGGATGACTTCTTCGACGCTTGTGAGGCCCTGACCCACCTTTTTGAGGCCGTCCTGGCGGAGCGTGACCATGCCGCGTTCGATGCACATGCGGCGGAACTCGGCCACGTTTGGGCTTCGGGCGATGATGTCGCGGAGCTGGTCGTCCACCGTGAGCAGTTCATAGATGCCGACGCGGCCGGAGTAGCCGGTGTTGCGGCACTTGTCGCAGCCGGCGCCGACGAACAGGCTCGCCGCGTTGATGCCCTGCATGTCCAGGTACTCGGTCATCTCCTCGCTGGGCTGGTCGGGCTTGCGGCAGTGCTGGCAGATGCGTCGGACGAGGCGCTGGGCGAGCACGCCGTTGACGGCGGCGCCGACGAGGAAGGGCTCGAGGCCGATGTTCACCAGGCGCGTCATGCTCGAGGGGGCGTCGTTGGTGTGCAAGGTGCTGAGCACGAGGTGGCCGGTGAGGGCGGCCTGCACCGCGGTGTGTGCGGTCTCCATGTCGCGGATTTCGCCGAGCATGATGACGTCCGGGTCCTGGCGGAGCAGGGCCTTGAGCGCCTTGGAAAAGTTCATGCCGATGCGCTCGTGCGTCTGCGTCTGCGTGACGCCGTCGAGGTGATACTCGACGGGGTCTTCGACGGTGGAGATGTTGAGCTTGGCCTTGTCGAGCACGCGGAGGCTGGAATAGAGCGTGGTGGTTTTTCCCGAGCCGGTGGGGCCGGTGACCAGCGTGATGCCGTGGGGCGCCTCGATGAGGCTCTTCCAGATGCGCAGGGTGTCTTCGGCGAAGCCGAGATCCTCGAGCTGCACGTTGATGCTCTTGGTGTCGAGGATGCGCAGCACGGTCTTCTCGCCGTAGGTGTTCGGCAGGGTGCTCATGCGCAGGTCGAGCTTGCGGCCGGCGACGGTGCAGCGGATGCGTCCATCCTGCGGGATGCGGCGCTCGGAGATGTCCAGGTTCGCCATGATCTTCAGGCGGCTGGTGATGGCGGCGGCCATGGATGCCGGGGGGTTCATCATCTCGAAGAGGACGCCGTCGATGCGGAAGCGCACCTTCACCTTCTTGTCGGCGGGCTCGATGTGGATGTCGCTGGCGCCCTCCTTGATGGCGGTCTGGATGATGTAGTTCACGTAGCGGATGACGGGGCTCTCGCCCGCCTGCTTCTCGAGATCGACCTCCTCCTGCAGGCCCTTGTCCACCTGGACGTCGCCCTCGTCCACCTGGTCGAGGATCTCGGTCAGGTCGACATCCTCGCCGCTCTCCTCTTCGCCGGTGCCCGCCATGTCGAGGGCGGCGCGGACATCCATGCTGGTGACCACGACGAGCTTGACGCTGGCGACGCCCAGGCGGCGCCGGATCTCATCGGTGAGGAAGACGTCGTCGGGGCGCACGACGCCGATGACGGCGCGGGCGCCGGCGGCGCGCAGCGGGAGCACGAGGTGCTGCTTGCAGAAGTCGACGCCGAGGCGCTGGAGCATGGCGCCGTCGAAGCCGCCGTCGAGCCCCTTGTCGAGGTTGATGCGCTCGAAGGGGAGGCGGGCCATGTGGGCCACGACCTCCTGCACGCCCGCCTCGTCGGCGCCCTGCTCGATGAGGATCTCGATCAGGCGCGTCCCCGGCGTCTGCTTGATCACGTTCTCGGCGACGGAGAGCTGACCCTCGGTGATGGCGCCGGAGCTCACGAGGGCGGCGCCAAGCCCGCCGCCGGCGGGGGCTTTGCGCGCGGCGCCTCCCTCGTCGCTCGCCTGCGCCGGGGCGTCGGGCGTGTACACCTCGCTCAGCCCTGCCGCGGCCCCCCCGGCCCCCCCGGCCCCGGAGCGGGCGGGCGAGGCGGGCGCGCCGTCGTCAGCCGGGGCTGGATCGTCGCTGAGCCGGCTCAGAATGTCGTCGACGTTGTACTTTGCCACCATCGCCCCCGGACCGACCTCAATTGGCCATCGTCATTTCATACTCGACGCCGTCCACGGAGAGGAAGACCGAGCGTCCCTCGATGCGATCCACCCGGAAGAGTTCGTCGATCATGTCGCCGGTGCGGACGAGCTTGCCGCTGATCTTCGCAATCGGGACGCGCCCGAGGATCACGCTCTCCAGGTGCAACTGCCCGAGGGCGGACTGGATCTCGACTCTGCGGCGCTCCTGGGCGACCTTGGTCGGGTCGGCGCCGAGGGGGCGGCTGCCGCCCTGGTCGGGGACGCCCTTGACCAGCATGAAGGGGTCCTGCTCGATCTGCTCGGGCGCCTCGCCCCGCGGGCCGGTCTGCGCCAGGGCCTGGAGGATCTCCTGCTCGTTCTCGATCGTTTCGAAGTTCCGCTCGGGCGGAAGGACGACGACGATGTTGCCGAAGTCGATGCCCGCCCGCGTGCCCTGACGGCGCATCAGGAAGAGCGCCCCTGCGGCGATGAGCAGCACGAGGCCGACGGCGATGGCCTGTAGCGGCAGGGTCTTCTTCGGCGCGGTCGCAGTGGTGACGTCGAACTCGCCGCCGCCGGCGTCCGCGCCGCCCCCGCTGGCCCCGCCGATCTGCGCCAGCAGTGATTGCGACTGCGCCGTATCCTGGTCGGCCTCGCCCGGCAGATCGAAATCAGTCATTGCATACCCCCGTCATCCTCCTGGAAGTAGATGCTCAGCGTGAACTCCGCTTCCATGTAGCCGTCGGTGCGATCGGACCGCTTGATCTGGAAGTCCGGGATCTTGGTGATACGCGGGAGCTTCTCCAGCGACAGGAGGAAGTCGTAGAAGCCGTGGAAGTCGCCCTGGATCTTCATTTCCAGCGGCTGCTCCATGTACATCGCGGCCTTCACCGGCTTCTCCGCCTTCATCACGGGGGCTTCGAGGCCCGCCTCCACCGCGAGGTCGGAGACCTGGCGGAGGATGTCGGCGATCTCCTTGTTGGTCGGCAGGCGGGCCTCGATCGCCTCGATGCTCTCGGCGATGTCGCGGTTGGCCTGCTCCAGGTCGGCGGCCTGGGCGGTCGCCTGCTGCAGCTTGGAGAGCATCTCGCGCTTGTGAGCGATCTCCCCCTTGGCCTGCGCGATCACCCGGTTCTGCGGGCGGAAGACGAACTGCCAGCTCGCCAGCGGAACCGCGACGAGGATGAGCAGGAGCACGAACTCTCTGATGCCGAACTTCATGGCTTACTGCCCCCCTCCGGTGGTCTCGGGAACGTCGGTCACCTTCGCGGGCTCCTCGGTCGGGCCTGAATCCTCGACGGGTCCGGAATCCTCGACGGGGCCGGCATGCTCGACCGGGCCGGCGTCCTCGCCCGGCCGCTCGTGCTGCTGGAAGACCTTGTCGCCCTTGCGCAGCTCGGCCACCGGCTCGACGGAGCGGGCGTCGGCGTCCGGGCGCAGGCGGGCGATCAGCTCGAACTGACGCAGCTCGATGTCGCTGATGCGCGTCGGCTTGATGTATGTCAGGTCCACGCCCTCCAGCAGCGGGCTGTACTTGAGCGAGGCGAGGTAGTCGGCGATGTCGTTGTTGAGCTGCGAGACGCCGACGACCGAGAGCGTGTATTCGTACCGCGGCGCCGACATGTGCGTCGAGGTGGCCACCGGCTGGGTGGCGGGCCCCTTCTGCCCCGAGCGCATGAGCGAGCCGCTGGTGGGGGGGGGAGGCGCCGGCTGGTTGGGCCGGTTCATCACCCGCTTGCTTTTGAGCTCGATGCTCAGCAGGGTGATATTCGCGGGCATGCGGGTGACGAGCTCGGCGGTGAGCAGGCTGCGCGGGATCCGCTCGATGAGGGCGGTGGTGATCTCGGCCTTGGCCAGCATTTCGGCCTTCTGCAGCTCGAGCGCCTTGAGCTGCTCGATCTTCTGAGCCTCGCTGGTGTACTCGGCGTTGATCGCCTCCTGCTCGCTGCGGACGTCGATCCACTGCCGGTTGGTCACGAAGAACGCCGCGGCCACGCCGAACATCACGACGCCGAACATGACCAGCGTGAGCAGGCCGGAGCGCTTCTCGGCGCGCGAGCGCACGTAGTCTTCGGGCAGGAAGCCGCCAGGCGAGGCGTTCGATGATCTGTTCAACATCACGCGGCTCCGATTACAGGTCTGCGGGGCTCATGCACAGGCCGACAGGCAGGGCCCAGCCCGGCTGCGGCCCCTCGAGATTCACGCCCACGACTGGCTCCGAGCCGGTCCGGCGGACGCGCGACATCGGGTCGGCCACCTGGGCCGGGAGCCCGAGGGCCCTGGCCACGTGCTGGCACAGGGCCGTCTGGCGCGATTCCCCACCAAGAAATACCAGCTTCTCGACCGGCTGGTCGGGAAAGGTCGAGCGGTGATAGCGCAGGCAGGCGCTGAGGTCGTCGGTCAGGATCTCCAGCGGCTCATCGAGCGCCGGCGCCCGGTCCGCCACCGCGACGGTCGAGCCCTCCTTGCGCATGGCGGCGTTCAGCAGCGCCATGCCAGCGCCCGACCCTGCCCCAGAGCCGGCGCTGCCTTCCATGGGCGCGGTGCTCGTCAGCTCGGTCATGCGCAGGCGCCGGGCCCGTGCCTGATCCAGCGGCTCGGCCCGCTGACGGGCGACGGCCTCGTCCAGCCGGCGGCCGCCGAGATCGACGTGCCGCGCGAAGACGATCTTCGCGCCGTGGGCGATGATCACCTTGGTCCCGCCGGCGCCGATGTCCACGTAGAGGCGGGCCTCGCCGTCGGCGCCGACGGCGATGTCGCCGAGGGCGCGGATGGTCGCCTGGTATTCACTGTGCAGTCCGACCGGCTCGAGCTTGGCGCTGCGCATCGACTTCATCAGGCGCATCACCAGCTCGCGGCTGACGGCCATGCAGATGACTTCGATCTTGCCGGCGCCGGCGCCGGAGGTCAGCTCTCCCACCTCGATGTGGCGAAGCACCACCGCCATCGGGTCGCATCCGAGCTGGACCGGCGCCGCCGTGCGCACATGGGCGTCCAGCGAGACGCCCTCGGCCTTGGGGAACCGCAGGTGCTTGCACATCGTCAGCGGGCTGGGCAGGGAGCAGATCGCGCGCCGGCCCTTGAAGCCGGCGCTGCGCATGAGGTCGGGCAACTGGCCCATCTGCCAGGCGAGCCGGCGGGCCGGCTCGGCCCGAAGCTCCTCGGGGGTTTCGATGCTCGCAGCGCTTATCAGCGCCGGGTTGTCGACGCTGGACAACTGCAGGGCCTTCAGCGCGGCGGTCCCGAAATCGATGCCGATGGGGGTGCCGGCGCTCCTGAGGAGCCCGGGTGGCGCCATCTCCCGCAGCGCTGATAGATTGAAGCCCTTCACGCCTGCCTCCTCGGGCGCCGGCGCCGGATCTTCCGGCTCGTCCGCTACCTCGGGGTGCATCGGCGTCTGGGGGCGCCCGGTGAACCGCCGCCGGGCGCCGAGGCTCGCCCGGGCGCCTCCCCATCGGGCGCAAACAGCCCAGCCGGCGCAAGGGGTCCAGACGGGCAGCGTTTGCGGACGTGGCATCGCGCTTTCGCCGATGCGCAAGGGCTGTCCGCGACTTCCCCTACGGGCGTGATAACGGGCGCGTGTACCGCTCCCATCGCCCCGAAGGGCGATGCCACGTGGCGCTCACCCGAGCAGCGCTGGAAGCCGCGCTGCGACGTCCGAAAGCCGCGCGAGAGCGCCTTCCAGATCCCACCGCTGGCGGTCTCGCCGGCCGGTGGTGTTGCTGACGACCCGGATCTCGGCGAAGGGCGTCCCGAGCCGCCAGGCGACCAGGCCTGCCGCGGCGCCCTCCATTGCCTCGACCATCGCCCCGACGCCCTCGCCGGCTTCGCGTCCCATCCCGCGGCTGGCGGCGAGGGCGTCGGTCCCGGCGCAGGTGGAGACGGTCGCGATGACGCCCTGGCGATCGGCGAGGGGGGCCAGGCGGGCGCTCAGGTCCGGCTCGACCGGCACGGGGCCGGCCTCAGGCCCGATCGGGAAGCCGAGATCCGCGCATGAAAGGAAGGCGCTGTCTGTCTGGGCGCCCTCGTCCGGGAATGTGCAGGCCGAGGCGACGACGACATCGCCCACTTCCGCCCCCCCGCCCGGCAGGGCGCCCCCGACGCCGAGGCAGATGAGGGCGACCGGTAGCTCGGGGGTGGCTTCACGCTGGCCCGTCGGCCAGAGCCCGCGGCCGAGCAGGGCGCCGGCAGCTCCCGCGGCGTTGGCCTTGCCGATGCCGCACATGGCGAGGGCGATGTTCGGGGCGAGCTGGCGTGGGCGCCAGGGGGTGATCGGCTCGGCGGACGCCTCGGGGCCGGGGGGCGCCCCCGGGGCGGGGGACGAGCCAAATGGGCGCGCCACTGCATCCGCCTCGCGGATCGTCGGTACAAGGAGTAGGGCGAATCGGCCCGATTGTGGAACACTGGAGCGGTTCATGCGTTCTCCGAAGCGCCGGGCGGGGTATCCGGGCGCACTGTCATAGGAGCGACCCCGCCGATAGACTCAGATGGGCCGATCCCGGCCCCACGAGGAGCGTTGCGATGAGGGCAGGCAGGCGGACGCGCCGGGGCGGCGCGGGAGTGAAGATCGTCGGCGCCGTGGCTGCCGCGGCGGCGGCGGTGGCCGCCGGCTGGGTGGCGATCGATCGCTCTGCCGGCGGGGCGGTGGCCTTGTCGACCGATCTGGCCCGGGTGGACACCGGGAGCTTCGACATCACGACGATCGCAACCGGGGATCTGCAGGCGCGCCACCAGGTGGAGATCCGCAGCGAACTCGATGTGCGGACGCAGATCATCGAGATCGTCGCGGAGGGGACGCGGGTGAAGGCCGGCGATGTGCTGGTGCGTCTGAACTCCGAGGAGATCGAGACGGAGATCCAGGAGGACAAGCTCCAGGTCGCGGCGGCGCAGTCGGAGCTGACCAGCGCCGAGAACGCGGTGGAGATCCAGAAGAGCGAGAACGCGTCGCGGCTGCGCAAGGCTGAACTGGCGTTCGAGCTTGCCGAGCTGGCGCTGAATCAGTGGGAACTTGGCGATCTCAAGAAGCGTCGCGAGGAGCTGCGCATCGCGATCGAGAAGGCCGAGCGCGACTACGATCGGCTCAAGGAGAAGTTCGAGAACTCCAAGACGCTCTACGAGCGCAACTTCAAGAGCAAGAACGACTACGAGCTTGATGAGATCAACATGCTCGAGGCCGAGGCGCACCTGACAACGACCAGGCTCGAACAGCACATTTACGAGACCTACGTCGTCGAGAGCGATGAGAAGCAGAAGCGGTCGGACCTCGCCGAGGCGCTCGCCGAGATCGAGCGCGTCGAGATCCAGAACAAGAGCCAGCTCGCCAGCGAAGAGGCCGACCTGTCCCACCGCCAGCGGCAGTACGACATCCGCAAGAACAATCTCGATGATCTCGAGGAGCAGCTCGCCAAGTGCGTCATCCTCGCGCCCAAGGACGGCCTGGTCGTCTACTGGAGCAGCACGCAGGGCCGCTGGTACGACGACGGCCGCGGCGTGCTCCAGGTCGGGCGCGAGGTGAACCCGCGTGAGCCGCTGATCGTCCTGCCCGACACAAGCGAGATGATCGCCTCGGTGCAGGTGCACGAGTCGATCGCCGGGCGCGTCGATCCGGGCCAGCCTGCGCTGGTCACGGTGGACGCCCTCAGCGGCGCCACCATCCGCGGCGTGGTGGACAGTGTCGGCGTACTCGCCGAGAGCGGCGGCTGGCGCGACCCGAACCTGCGCGAGTACACCGTGCGCATCGCCCTGAAGGGCGACGAGACCACGCTCGGGCTCAAGCCCTCGATGCGCTGCGAGGCGGAGATCCAGCTCGGGCGCGT
>CAYMJK010000427.1:0-4413 GCA_964390535.1 uncultured Phycisphaeraceae bacterium
GGCGCGAAAGTTTCTGGCGGAGCCGCGATCGCGGCAGTCATTCGACGACCAGGGGCTCCCCGCGGCGGCCGCGCCAGGCGCCCCGGTCGGACTCCACGAGGACCCCGTCCCCGACTATCTCCAGCCGGAAACGCTCGCCGCGGATGTGGAGCTGGTCCAGGCGGACCTCGGGGGGCGTCCACGGGCCGGCCGGGAGGGGGTCGATGACGATGGGCGCCTCGCCTGCGCGCCCATCGCAGTCCCGGCCGGGGACGCCGGGATCGACCCCCGCGAAGCCGCGGATCAGCAGGTCGATGACCCACGAGTGCTGATAGTCGTCGATGCCGCGATAGGCGCAGGCGTGGCCCGTGTGCGGGTTGTAGTGCTCGAAGCAGTTGGGGCGCGACAGATCGCGGTCGTGGAACATCATGTGGATGAACTTCGTGAGCATCTCGGCTGCGATGGCGCCGCAGCGGTGGTTGGGTGGTCCCGAGGATCGTGATGGCGCATCCGACCCGCCCCGGAGCGGCGGACCACCCGGGGAGCCACCCAGCGGTCGCCTGCGCCACTGGCGGATGAGGCCGTCGATGACATGGCTGCTGGTCATCGGCCAGATGCGGCCGTTCCACGGGCAGACGTGCCGCTTCCCCTTCCACTCGGCCTCGGCGTTGAAGAGGGGGTCGCTGACGGCGGAGGATGGCAGCGGCCAGGTGGTCCAGAACTCGCCCGGATCCGTCAACATCGTCAGCAGCCGCTCGACATGCCGCGCTTCGAGGAGGTCCGTGAGGAGCGGATAGAAGCAAACGGCGGCCCGCACGTCCGTGCGCGCGCCGGTGGCCGGATCGACATCACTGAAGAAGCCCGCCTCCTCGTCCCACATCGGCCCCAAGATCGCAGCGCCGATGCGCCGGGCCCCGGCGTCCCACGCCGCGGCGGCCTCCTCGTCCCCGAGCCGGCGGGCGACCGCGCCCAGCGCCTGCTTGAGCTGGTAGGCGTAGACCGTCGCGTCGATCGCCTTGAGCCGCGTGGTGTCCTTCCAGCCGTCCTCATCCGCCCGCGGGTTCACCGCCTGATAGCGGGACATGTACTCCTGCCCGGTCTCGAAGTGGTTGATGACGGTGTACATCCCGCTCTGCTCGGGATCGCGTGAGGTGTCCAGCCAGCGGGCGTACCTCGCGAGCCGCTCGTACGCCAGCCGCAGGTAATCATCGTCCAGGTGCAGCGCATCCACCGCGAGCAGCGCATCCCCCCAGTTCGCGTGATAGAAGTCGGTCCCGATCAGGTGATTGGTGTAGATGCGCCCGTGGAAGGCGCCATCGTCCTTCTGCATGTCGAGGAAGTTCAGCAGCGTGCCGCGGGCGACATCGGGATTGCACGACCAGCGGCACTCGAACATGTGGCACTGGCCGCTATAAGTGATCGGCACGTGGAAATAGCTGATGCCCTCGGCGATCGCCGGGTGGCGGACGTTGCCGGCGCCCCCCTCCAGCCGGCACAGGTGCAGCCCGTGCAGGCGGTAGTCGTAGTACCGCGTGAGACGCTCGTCGGAGCAGGTGAAGCTTGGGTACTCTTCCAGGAATCGCTGCCACGAGCCGCCGGGCGGGCCCGCATCCGGCGCCAGCCGGTGGGCCGGGTCCTCGGGCGTCAGCGTGATATCGAACTCCGCGCTCCCGCCGGCGTCCTCCAGCGGCGCCGCCGCCACCGCGACATAGACGAGGCCACGGTCGTTGATCCCCTCCAGGCGGATCTCCGGGCGCGGGCCGTCGGCGGTCCATCGCTCCGCGAAGGGCGTCAGACGCCAGTGCGGCTGCACGGCGGATCCCTCGGAGCGCACGGCCGCGGCGGAACTGCTGCGCGCGCACACCAGCGACACGCCCACGCGCATCTCGATCTCCCGCCGGTCGGTCAGCGAGCGCACCCACGCCACGCCGCCCTCGAGCGCCCGGGCGTCGCCGGTCGAGTCCCCAGGCTGCGCCGTGAACGCCACGAGCCGTGCCCCGGCGAGTTCCGGGCCGAGAGCGCCCTCCAGCCTCCACGCCGACCGCAGCCGCCCCCGCCCGAGGGCGGTCTTCGTCTCGATGAGCTGCGCCCCGCCGGGCTCGGCCCGATACACGCACACCAGCCGGTCCGGGCGCCACGAGCGCGACACCTGCCGCAGAGCTAACTCTCGCCCATCTGACACAATCAGCGCCACCGAGAACAGGGGCGCCAGCGGGTGGTAGTAGATGTGCGCCTCATCCCAGAACCCGGGCGCCTCCAGCCAGACGGGAAAGGCCGGCGCCCACAGAATCCCGTCGCCGGCGGACAGATACCACTTGTCCGGGCGCGCCAGAGCCGCCGTCCGCCACTCGAGATCGCTCTCGCTGAACGCTGCTTCACGCATGGGACGCGACTGTATGGATGGGGCGTGGTTCCCAGCTTGGGGGTGGGCGCCGGCCCGCGTGCGCCGGCGCGGGGCCGGTGCTGGAAACCTGCCCCGGCCGGCGTACCGTGCGCAAGCGCCAGATTCATACGGAGGAATACCAATGTCACGCGCACTGCTCGCCATCCTGCTCGCCGCGGCCGTCGGCGCCTGCGGCGAATCCGAGACCACCCCGGACAGCGCCCCCGGCGGCTCTGCGCCGCCCCCGCCGCCGCCGTCCACCGGCCCGTCCTCGCAGGCGGACCCTGAGGAGAGCGATCTCAGGCGAGCCGCCGAGGAGACCGCGAGCCTCGTGTCCGAGACTGTCGAGGATGCGCGCCAGCAGGCCAAGGAGGAGATCCGCACCGGCGCCGGCGAAATCGAGCAGGGGGCCGAGGAGGTGTCGCAGGAGGCGCGCCAGACGATGGAGCGCTACATCGCGGATCTCCGTGCGCTCGGCGACACCCTTGGCGGCGTGGATTCGCGGATGGAGGCGACCACGGCGGCGCCGAAGACGCAGGATCTCGTTTCGAAGCTCAAGGAGCACGCGGCAAAGCTCGAGGCGCTTGCCCCGGAGAAGTTCGCGCAGCTCAAGGCGATGTACTCCGAGCAGCTCGAACCGCTGGTGGAGAAGGCGCGCAGCGAGATCCAGCGCCTGACCAGCGACGATTCCCTCGCGGCGCTGCGGCCAATGCTGAAGGATCTGCCGCTGCTCGGGAGCGGGTCCGCGAGCGGCTCGGGGAGCCCCACGGGCGGCGGATGACCCGCCGGGTCACTCGCCGGAGGCGCCCGGCGCGGGCGCGCTGTCGCCGGCGAAGTCGAGTTCGAGGATGAACTGCTGATCCGGCCGGAGCAGAAAGCTGTCCAGCACGGGTGAATAGCCCGTGACCTGGATGCGCCGGCCATCCGGCAGGAACTCCAGCAGACGCAGGTAGCCCTCTCCGCCCAGCTCGCGCATCTGGTAGTTCACAAGCATCTGGTGGCACATCGCGCCAGTGTCGGTCCGATCGGCGCGGTAGCCGGCGCCATCGCCGAGCACGTGGCCGTTCAGCGTGAGCGCGAAGTTGTGCTTGCGCACCAGCTTCTGCCAGAGTTCCTCGCCATCGTTCACGCCGCCGGGCGTGTCATAGTTGTGCGGGTTGTAGAGCTGGGGGCGCTCGGTGTCGGTGTGGTCGTAGCGATAGTCGTTGTTGTTCATGTAGGCGTGGACGATCAGGATGCCGATCCGGTCGGCATGCTGCTCCATCACCGAGTTCGCCCATTCGATGGCGCCATCGCGCGGCCCCCATTCCAGCGCGATGATGATCCACCTGCGCCCGCCGGCATCCAGCAGGTGATACGTGTTGTCGAGCTTCCCGTCCTCCATCGCCCCGCCGAAAGTCGGCTGGGCCGCATGCGTGTCGAAGTCGAAGTAATCGTTCATCAGCGTGTCGCGGGTTGCGGCGTTGCCGCCGGGGCCGTAGTCGTGGTTCCCGGGGACCAGCGCGTACGGGACGACCCCATCCAGCAGGCTCACGGCGTCGCGGGCGAAGCCCCACTGGCGATCGTCGTTGTCATCGGTGATGTCGCCGAGGTGGAGCGTCATGCGGATGTCGCGGCGCTCGCGGTTCTGCACGATCCAGCCCGTCTGCGCGGTGAACAGGCCGGGATAGTCCCGCGCGTAGATCTGCGTGTCGGGAAGGACGGCGATCGTCCAGGAGCCGGGTGTCGGCTCGGCCGGGCGCGCTGGCGGCGGCGTGACCCGGGGCGCCGGCGCCCGCCCCTGACGCACGTGGACGACGTGGCGCGCCAGGTTGGCAAACAGTGTCTCGCGGAAGGCCGACAGCGCGGCATCGTGCTCGGTCGTGCGCTGCGCTGCCGGCTCGATCGTCTTGTCGAGAGCGATCGCCGATAGGATGATCCGCCCCTTGCCGCAGGCCGCCTCCATCAGGGCCGGGCGCTGGGCGTGCTCATCGGCCGCGATGATCACCTCGAACCCCGTCTGGTCGATGAAGCCCTCCCAGACCGTCCGCAGCTCGTGGAACCGCAGCGCG
>CAYMJK010000428.1:0-12801 GCA_964390535.1 uncultured Phycisphaeraceae bacterium
GGCGCCGAACCCGTCCGAGCCGGGGAGCAGGGCGACGAACTCGTCCAGGCTCATCGGCCCGATGCGGATGCGGAAGGCGGCGCCGGCGTGCCAGACGCGCTCGCCCAGCGCGGCGGTCCGCCCCAGTTCGCAGTTGAGCCCCCGGCGGGTCCCGGGCCCCGGGAGCCGGGTCTGGTCCTCCTCGCTGATGGGGACCCAGCGGCCGGCGAACTGCTCGACGTGCGCCGGCCTGCCGGTGAAGTCGGCGACCATCCCCTGGATGACCGCGGCGGAGGGCTGGCCGAGGGTGAAGGCGCCGGCGTAGCGGATGATGGTCTCGGGGCCGGCGCGGGCCCGGTCGGCGAGGGCGCCGGTTCCGAAGCCCGCAAGACAGAGCAGCGCGAGGGCGAAGGGATCGGCGCCGAGCGGGCCGCCCTCCAGACGCCGGCGTTCGAAGGCGAGTGTGATGCGCGACTTGCGCCAGGCCCGGTAGAACAGGGAGATGGCCCGGTGGTTGAGCAGATCCTGAAAATGGGCGATGGCGGGGTCGTTGGCGCGGACACGGTCGATCAGGAGCGTGTCGAAGTGGCGCGGCAGGACGCCGCTGGGGCCGGTGAGGCCGAAGAAGTCGACGCTCATGCGGGCCGGGCCGGCGCCGGCGGGGTCGACGGCGTCGTCGAACTCGAGTTCGCCGATGGATGCCGCAGGGAAGGCGGTGGAGACGCGGGCGCCGAAGCGCACCGGCTCGTCGGCGGGCCTGGCGTCGCCCCCGGTCCCGGAGGCGGGATCGGCGCAGCGCTCGAGGAGGCGCACGGCCTGGAAGAACTCGAAGGCGTGTGGGGCGGCCCGCAACTGCTCGATCAGAGCAGTGCGATCTCGCCTGCTCTGGGTGGCCATGTCGCCACGGGCTCCTCTTGTTCGGTGCTGGATGCCGTGAGGCGCGAGAACGAGTTGACAGCGCACGACATCGCCAGCACCCGCTCCAGCACCGTTGCGAAGAGGTACATGCCGTTGTCGGCGAACCGGCGCGGGTCGAAGCGGATCTCCACATCCGTCCCGCGGCAGAGGGAGGACTCCTCGCCGACACCGACGCGGGTGGTGCGGCGGCGGGTGTTGACCTCGATGATGCCGGCGATGCGGGCCAGGCGATCGGCTGTGGCGACCGAGTCGTAGAGCGTCAGCAGTTCGCGCAGCTCTGCCGCGGCATCCGCCCCCTCGACGATCGAGAGGCGGCCGAGGGCAAGGTGCGAGATCAGCCGCCACGCCCTGCCGCGGCTGGCCGGTGGCCGGCGCGGCGGGGAGGGGGGCAGGGCCATGGTGATCGGCGCCAGCGGGCCGCCGCTGCCGAGGCGGAGGCGCGGCCGCCCGGCACTGAAGGGGAGGCGGCGCGGGAGGGACCGGTTGGTGCAGGTCGCCGCGACGCTCACTGTCTGGTCGGCCTCGCTGCGCTCGTTGAACTCGAGATCGACGAAGGTGAGGTCCACCTCGTCGCGCTCCTCGGCGCCGTGGGCGCCGGCGAGTTCGGTGTTGCGCTCGGCGTGCCAGTAGAGGGGGGCCTCCGGGCCGACGCGGTGGCTGGCGCTGTAGATGGGGCGCAGGGTGCGCGTCTCGCCGGAGCGGGAGGTCGCCGTCACCTCGTTGATGGCGTAGATCTCGATCGACTCGGGGCGGCGGACATCGGGAACCACGCGATAAGTCGAGCGCGTCTGCGTCAGCCGGAAGGGATCGCAGCGGTATTCGAAGAGATTGACGATCGGCGCGCAGCCGAGGGCGAACATCGACGGCTCGATGACGCGCTCGAGATCCTCGGGCCGCCGGTCCAGCGAGAGCACGAGTTCGATCACGGGGCCGGCGTCGGCGAGGGCGTCCGGCGCGAGCCCGGCGAGTGAGACGAAGCGAAACCGCTCCGGCATCGCGAAGTATTCGGTGAGAATCCGAAATCCGCTGAAGGAGCGGCGCGGGAAGGGGAGCACGGCCTCGTCGTCGCCGAAGCCGGCGGGCTGGAAGCGGATCGGCGGCTCGCGCTTCCTGCCGCGATCGGGATCGGTGAGCGTGACGGCGCGGGTGATGCGCTCCAGCAGCAGTTCGTAGAGCGCATTGGTGTGGCGCGGCTCGCCATCGAGAAAGAAGGTGAGGCCTCGCAGATCCAGCTTGGAGAAGGGCAGTTCGCGCTTGAACGTCTCCAGCCGCAGGCGCAGGACCGAGGGGGCCCGCTCGTCGGCGGTCCCCGGGGGCGCTGCAGAGGCGGGGCCGATGGTGGCGGCGGTGACGGTGATGGGCAGCAGGTTGACATCGGCGCAGGTGCGATAGCGGCAGGGCTCGCCATCGATCTCTTCGGTCTCGATGGAGGACTCGCGGGGGACGAGATAGCCGTCGGCGAGGCCGGCCTGGGTCGGGTCGAGGGCCATGCGGGCGATGGACATGGAGGGGATGGGGCGGGCGTAGTGCGGGGCGATGATGTCCAGCAGTCCCTGAGTGAGCTGCGGGAAGTCGTCCTCGATCTTCAGGCGGGTGCGGGCGTTGAGGAAGGCGACCGCCTCGATGAGGCGCTCGACGTAAGGGTCGCTGGCGGCGGCGGCATCCAGGCCGAGGGCGGGCGCGAGATCGGGATGAGCCCGGGCGAACTCGCCGGCAGCGCGACGGATGTGCGAAAGCTCGCGGTCGTAATAGCGCAGCAGGTCTTCGCTCACCTTGCGCCCCTCTCGATGCGCACCTCCGAGGTGCTCGGGTCGAGGGTGGTCTCGAAGGCGATGGTTTCGCGCTGCCCGAGCATCGCCTCGACGACGAAGCGGATGGTGCGGTCGGCGCCGGTCTCGCGGTCGGTGACGATGACGCGCACCGAGCGCAGCCTTGGCTCGTACTTGCGGATGGATCGCTCGAGCACCGTGCGCAGCTCGCGCCGACTCATCGGGTCGTTGAAGGTGGCGCCGGTGAAGTCGGGGATGCCGTAGTCGATGACGGAGCGGTCGAGCTCCTCGAGATCCTCGGGCCAGGAGAGCGCGCGCCAGCGGGTGTTCAGCAGGTCCTCCAGCGTGCGCCGGACCGAGGCGGCGAACTCGGCCCGGCCGGCCTCGGCGGGCGCGCCCGCGAGCAGGCGATCGAGCAGCGGTCCCGGGCGCTCCATGCGGCTCATGGCCTGGCTCCGGCCCGGGCTGTGGGCGGGGCGTCACGCATTGCGGGATCGCTCCAGGGCCGTCACGAGGCGCACCGCGACGGCCATCTCGTCCAGCTCGTAGTGCGGCATGAGCTGCATGGCGCACTGGTACACGCCGGGGCGGCCGGGCGTCTCGCGGACGCGCACCGTCGCCTCGCGCAGCGGGTAGCGAGCCTTGGTCTCCGGCGCGGCAAGGTCGTCCTGGGTGACATACCCGTTCACCCAGTTGCTGAGCATCTGCTCCAGTTGATCGGCAGATTCGTAGGAGCCGACGCGGTCGCGGACCAGGAGCTTGAGATAGTGTGCGACGCGCGAGACGCAGAGGGTGTACTGCAGCATCGCCGAGATTTTGCCGTCCGGCCCGCTCCCGGCGCCGGGCTCGTACAGCGACTGGTTGCTGTAGAACGCGGACACCGGCGTCAGGTGGCACTGGCACAGCGGGATCACGCCGAGGTCGGCAAGCTCGCGCTCCTGCCGATCTTCGATGGCCACATCCGTGGACATCTTCCCGCTGAACTCGTCGCGATCGACGCCGAAGTGATCGATCGGCAGGCCGGTGACCATGCCCCCGCGCTCGGTGTCGCGGGTGACCCCCCGGATGTCGGCCAGCCAGCTCGAGGCGGCAAAGCTCCGGATGAGCACGCCGGCGAGGGCAAAGGCGGCGTTGCCCCAGAGGTACTGCGAGCCATCCGGCCGGTCCACCCGCTCGGTGAAGCGGAAGCCGTGCCGCTCGAGCCTGATGCCGCGAGCCGCCAACTCGCGCCCGCAGCCGGGGCAGGCGCCGGTCTCGTCCGGGCCGATCAGGGCGCTGCAGGCGGCGCAGCGGCGCATCGTCAGGGCCACGCTGTGGCCGCGGTAGGGGAGCCGGCGCAGCACCCGCGGCGCCGTCAGGGCGATGAACCGCGAATCCTCGTGGGCCCGCAGCGCCCGCCACCGGGCGTAGGCGGGGCCGGTCATGATCCGCTTCAGGTTCGGGCGGCGCTCAAGCTGCGCGAAGCGCGCGAGCCCGAGCAGGGCAGGATCGGCGCCGCAGACGAATGGCGTGAACGCCGCCGCCGCGGCCCCGCAGATGCTCTCGAGGACCTCCAGGTCGGTCAGACCCTGCCCGGAGCGGTCGCCGGGGCCGATCTCGAAGTCGCCGACGAGCACGCTGAAGGGGATCCCGCCGGGCATCCCGTACTCCTGCTCGTAGATCAGGTGGAACAGGGCGCTCTGGTCCCACTCGACGGAGCGGCGGGCGTCGCGCGCCAGTTCCTTCCAGCTTGCGTTGAGCACCCGGACCAGGATGTCCCCGCGCGGGGCTGCCGCGGCACGCTCGACCAGGTCCGCGACGGCCCGCCAGGAGGCCTCCAGGGCCTGAAAATCCGGGTGGTGGAGGACCTCGTTCAACTGGTCGGCGACCAGTTCGTCGATGGCGGCGATGAGACGGGCAAGGACTCCGGCGATGGCCGCCCGCGGGACGGTGTCAGATCGCGCCCCGGCGGCGGGTGGCGCAAGAGCCACCCCCGCGCTGCCCGCCGGCGGCGCCGGCCGGCGCTGGCCGGGCTCCCCGGTGGGGGCGGAATCTGGCCGATGGCCTGTGCTCATGGCGCCGCCGCTCAGCCCTTCTGCGGCAGGCGGGCCACCAGGCGGAGCGAGGCGTTGAGTTCCTCGAAGAAGAGCCATGGCCTCAGCCGCGCGATGGCGTCGTAGACGCCGGGCTTGCCCGGCACCTCGCGCACCTCGACATCCGCCTCGGCCAGCGGGTACTTGGACTTCATGTCCTGGCTGGGCCTCTCGTCGGCGCAGACGTAATCGGCAATCCAGTTCTTGAGCATGTCCTCCACATCGTGGCGCTGCATCTTGGAGCCGACCTTGTCGCGCGCCATGACCTTCAGGTAGTGGGCGATGCGGGAGCTGGCCATGATGTAGGGCAGGCCGGCGGAGAGGGCGGCGTTGGATGTGGCGTTGGGATCGTTGAAGACCTTGGGCTTCTGCGTCGTCTGCCCGCCGAAGAACACGGCATAGTCCGTGTTCTTGTAGTGGCACAGCGGGAGGAAGCCGTTGTCCGACAGCTCCTTGTCGCGCCGGTCGGTGATGCCGATCTCGGTGGGGCACTTGGGGGTGACGTCGCCCTCGTCGGAGACGAAGGTGTGCAGGGGCAGGTTCTCGACCTTGCCGCCGCCCTCGGCGCCGCGGATGGATGTGCACCACCCGTACTTGGCGAACGATTCGGTGAGCTTGGCGCCCATGACGTAGGAGGCGTTCATCCAGGTGAACTTGTTGTGATCGGCCTGCAGCGGCTTGCCGTCGGCGCCAAGGGGGAGCTCCTCGTACTGGAACTCCTCGATCTTCTTCGTGTTCTCGCCGTAGGGCAGGCGCGACAGCACGCGCGGCAGCACCAGGCTGATGAAGCGGGAGTCCTCGGTCTTGCGGAACTCCTTCCACTTGGTGTGGTCGGTGGAATCGAGGATCTTCGAGAGGTCGCGCGGCTTGCTCAGCTCGGTGTAGTCCTGGAAGCCGAACATGCCCGGCCCGGCCGCGGAAATGAAGGGGCAGAAGGACGCCGCGCAGACGCCGGAGATGTTCCGCAGCATCTCGATGTCCTCGGGGTGCTGCGTGAACTCGAAGTCGCCGATCAGGGCCCCGTAGGGCTCGCCGCCGGCCATGCCGTACTCGTGCTCGTAGAGCTTCTTGAAGAGCTGGCTCTGGTCGAACTCGACGGCCTTCTCCAGGTCCTTCTTCAGGTCGTCCTTGCCGGCGTTGAGCACGCGGATCTTCAGCCCGGTCCCCGTCTCGGAGCTGAAGACGAGGTGCTTGAAGCCGCGCCAGGAGCCCTCGAGCTTCTGGAAGTCGGGGTGGTGCATGACCGCCGCGAGCTGCTGCGACATCTGGTCGTCGATCTGCGCGATCGCCTGCTGCAGCGTGCGGACGATGTTGCGGTCCCACGTGACCGTGCCGTCCATCGCCTTCTCGACCAGCTTGGTGATCAGGTCGGTGGTCTGGGCCCGCTGCGACTCGCCGGTGGCCTCGATGATGTTGTCGAGGAAGCCGGGCGACGCGGCGGCCTCGGTGGCCTCCGCCGCCTGCGGCTGCGCTTCCATCTCCGGGTTCTGATCAGCCATTGGATGAATCCCCCTTGTTACCGATGCCGAGTTCCGAGGCGAGCCTGGTGACGCTCTCGGTGTTCTGCAGGATCTGCTCGAGCGTCTCCTCGAGCTCCTCGCTGGTGTCGATCTTTCCGAGCAGGTCGCGGAGCTTGTTGCGGGCCTCGAGCAGCTCGGCGAGCGGCTTGACCTGCTGCACCACCGCGCCGGGCTCGAAATCGTCCATGGAGTTGAAGCTCAGCTCCACCGACATTTCCTTGTCCCCGCCCTCCAGCGTGTTGGCCACGCGCATCTTCAGGCCGGGCTTCATCGTCTGCAGGACCTTGTCGAAGTTGTCCCGGTCCACGTTGACGAACTTGCGGTCCTTGTACGACTTGAGCTTCTCGGACGGCTGGCCCGAGAGGTCCGCAACGACGCCGACAACGAACGGAAGCTCCTTCTTCTCGACGGCGCCCTCCGTTTCCACGTCGTAGGTGATGTGGACACGCGGCTTCCGGACGCGCTTCAGCTTCTCATTGATCGATTCGGACATGGTCGTCTCCTGGGCGCTCTCGACCGGCCTGAGCCCCCGCCCCCCGGTCGCCGCGCCATCATACTACCCGAACTTGCTCCCCAATGGAACAGCAAAATGCGCCGAAGGCCACCGGGGCGCAGCCTTTACTCGCCATGGACCGGCGGGATCCCCACCCGCCGGTACAACTCGTCGCGGACCGTCGCGTCCGGTATCAGATCCCGCAGCAGGTCGGGCAGGCTCATCCGCCCCCACCGGACGCATTCGTCCAGTTGCCAGGCGATCACGCTGTGCGGCTCGGTGCGCCGGAAAAACTCGGCGACCTCGCTGATCCGCTGGAAGGCCTGCTCGCGCGACGCGATCGGCCCGGAGGACCCCGCGCCGCCCCCGCCCCCCGCCGCCGGGGCGCCGGGCGCCTCGGGCTCCGCCTCCGACTCCTCGCCGCGCCAGGCCCGGATGGCCGGCCGGTCGCCCGCCAGCGAGAGAATGGCCCGCGTCGCCTCGGCGATCGCCTCCTGCAGGTATTTCGTGGACGGCGCCCGCACCGCCCCGCATCGCTCGTTGAGCAGGCCGTCCAGCGCCCCCAGTTCGCTCGCCGCCTCCGCCAGGTCGGCAAGCTCGGCCAGCAGAGACGCGTCCGAGGCGCTCGCCGCGGCGGCGTTGAACAGTTCCAGCGGCGCCGCCCCGTTGGCGATCCGGTTCTGCCGCTCGGCCGGATCGTCCATGACCTCGAGGGCAGCGGCGTGGTGGAACGCGGCCAGCCCCATCAGGACATCGTGATCCCCTTCCACGAGCGGGACGGCCCGGATCGAGTCGATCAGGGCGCCCTCGCGCTCGAAGCCGTTGAGCGAGGCGAGGGCGATGATCCGTGAGTCGATGTCGTCCTCTTCCTCGTCCTCGCCGGGGGCGGGGTGCAGCCCGTCCCAGTACTGGCCGACGAGTTCGCGGATCAGCCGCAGACCGTCGCGGAGACCGGCGAAGCCGTGGTGCCGGACCAGCGCCTCGAGCACCCACGCGGCGACCTCACTGTCCTTCGCCACTGTCGAGAGGAGGGTCTTGCCGGTGGTGAGCACCACCTGCCACTGGGCGGGGGGGCCCCCGGCCCGCGAGCCGCTCTCGGACCAGACCGCCGCGGCCTCCTCGTTGCGGGCGTCGGAGCGGGCCGTCTTGAGGGTGCGATACGGCGAGTCGATCGCCGGATCCATCCGCGGGTCGGACCCGGTCGGCGCATCCGGCGCGATCGGCGCCAGCAGGGGCTCGAAATAATTGACGTCCGGCGAACGCATGCTCTTCCCGCCTCGCTCCCCCCGGTCGCGTGTACGTACTTCTTACGCGACTGCGGCGGCGCGCGCCCCAGTATAAGCGACCGCAACCGGGTGTCAATCGCGGTCGGGCCCGGTGATCTCCTCGCCGCGCATCAGGGCCACGAGGTGCGCCAGCGCCCGCGCATGCACCCGGGACGCCCACGACTTGCTGAGGTTCATCTGGTCGCCGGCGTCCTTTATGGTCATGCCCGCCACGTAGACCAGCCGGATCAGTTCACGCATCTGGTCAGGCATCTGCCCCACCAGCATCGCCAGCCGCACCCGCGCCTCCGCCGCCGAGAGCTGGGCGACTGGGCTGGCCGGATCCATTGATCGAACGGTGGGCGCCGGCCGGCGCAGCAGCTCGCCATCTTCGCCGAGGGGCGCTTCGCGTGGGCGTCCTTGCCGGGGGTAGGTCGCCATCCGGGCCATGCCGTTGAGCATCGCCCCGCGGATCCGCGGATAGGCGAAGGTCGAGAAGAGCACGCCGCGCTCCGGGTCGAACCGCTCGGCGGCCTCGATCAGCCCGAGAAAGCCGAAGGCGACGAGATCGTCGATCTCGACCGAGGCCGGCGCGGACCGGTGCGCCTGCCAGGCGATCGACCTGACCAGCCCCTCGTATTGCTCGAGTTCGCGCGCCGACGCCCCCCGGCCACCATTCCCCGTCATGATCCCCCCGCATTCTCGGTCCGGCTCAATCGGCCGGAGCATATCACGATCCCCCGCCTCCGGCCGAGGGTCCTCCGAGCCGGGTGTTGCGATCGGCGTCGCGGCCCCCTGCAGCGCGATCCATCTCGCAAAATGATAAGCGGCCGGGGAGACCTTGTGTTATACTCGGGGCCAGCCAACCCATGGCAGGTCCGGGCCGGTCGCGCGGGAATGGCGGCCAGAGGGGGCATGATTTGAAGCAGATGACTGGACGGCGTTCGGGTTCCGCAGGTCGCTCATTGCGGGCAGGCGCCGCGTTATCGCGCCCCCGCATCGCCGGCCGCGGCTGCAGATCGAACTGCCGATTGCTGGCGATCGTCGCAGCCGCCCTGGCTACGCCGCCCGGCCTCTCGGTCGCGCGTGCCGCATTGCCGCAGGACTCGCCGCAGGACACGGGCGAGCAGCAGCCGACGGACCTGTATCAGATCGCGACGTTCAAGGTTGCACTCGTCGGCGCCGTGCCGGAGGATCTGGATGCCGAAGATCTGCTGACCGTGCCGCTGCGCCTCGACATCATCGAGGATGTCATCAATCCGCCGGGCGAGGGGACCGAGACAATAGAGACAACACTGGCCGAACTCTCGGGCGACGAGCCGCGGACATATTCCCCCCGGGGGTTGCAAGCGATCATTGAACAGTTGTTCGCCTTCATAACTGATGAACGCGGGCTCATGGCTGTGGCGGTCGCGCCGAGCGCGACTCAGGTTGATCTGGAGACGGGCCGCGACCTGCGCCCGCCCGAGGATCAGACCCTGAACATCGAGATCATGATCGGGCGCGTCGGGCAGGTGCGGAGCATCGGCTCGGGCAACCGCGTCCCGGCCGCAGGCAACATCAATCACCGGGCCCACGAGCCGGTGCGCCGGCGCTCGCCCTTCCAGCCGGCGGGCGCCGAGGGCGCCCCGCAGCGCGACATCCTGCGCCGCCCGGCGCTGGACGACTACATGCACCGCCTGAATCGCCATCCGGGCCGGCGCGTGGACGCCGCGCTCTCGCGCGGGCCCGCCGAGGGCGAGGTCTCGCTGGACTATCTGATCACCGAGAACAAGCCATGGTACGTGTACGCCCAGCTCGCCAACACGGGCACGCGCTCCACCGGCGACTGGCGGCAGCGCTTCGGCTTCACCCACAACCAGCTCACAGGCGCCGACGACATCCTGACGATCGATTACTCGACCGTCGAGTTCGACGACACCCACGCCCTGCTTGCCTCGTATCAGCGCCCCATCAATGACCGCATGCGCTTCCGCGTCCGCGGCCTGTACAGCGAGTTCGTCGCCTCCGATCTCGGCCTCGCCGGCGAGGATCTCAGCGGCGACGAGTGGTCGGTCGGCGGCGACATCGTGTACACCGTGCATCAGGATGGCCCGCTCTTCTTCGATCTGGTCGCCGGCGTCGATTACCGCGACATCAGCTCGACCAACGAGTTTTACCTCTTCGATCCGTTCACCGGGGCGCCCGGGCCGTTCACCGGCGAGCAGGGATTTCTGATCCCGCACATCGGCATCGAGGTCGAGCGGCTCACCGATGTCGCGCAGACCCGCGGCGGGATCGACTTCTCCTTCAACATCAACGATCCGGACCAGGAGGAGCTGTTCGGGCTGGGTCGCGGCGATCCCGTGACGCGGACGGGCGCCCCTGACGAGCAGTTCTTCATCATCGGCGCGGGGCTGGAGCACGCGTTCTACCTCGAGCCCGTGCTCGCCCCGGCCCGGTGGCGCGACATCTCCGATCCGACCTGGTCCACCCTCGCCCACGAGATGGTCTTCGGCTTCCGGGCCCAGTTCACGACCAGCCGGCTCGTGCCGCAGATGCAGTCGGTCAAGGGCGGGCTGCACACGGTGCGCGGCTACGAGGAGGCGGAGGTCGCCGGCGACAGCAGCGTGATGAGCACGCTCGAGTATCGCCTCCACCTGCCCCGGCTGTTCGGGCTCAGCGACTCGACGCAGACGCCGGTCTTCGGGCGGCCGTTCCGCCTGACTCCGGAGACGCCGTACGGCCGGGCCGACTGGGACCTGCAACTCAAGGCGTTCGTGGACGCCGCGAAGGTGATTCAGAACGACCCGATCCCCGGCGAGTCCAGCGAGTCGCTGCTGGGCGCCGGCCTGGGGACGGAGCTTTCGATATTGAACAATTTCAGCGCGCGCCTCGACTGGGGCGTGGCGCTTCTGGATGCTGGGAGCACCGAGGCGGGCGATCACCAGGTGCACGTCCTGTTGACACTGCTGTACTGACCGCCGCGGCGACACTCCGCCGGCAATCGATTCCGAGGAAAGAAGGGCCGCAGAAATGACTCCGAAGATGTATGCAACGCCGTGCGATCGCCAGCGAGGGAATGGAACGGGGATCGCTGATGGGGGGCGTGGGGGTCGTGGGGCTCGTGGGGGCGGATGGCGGCGCCTCGGCCGCGCAGGCGCCCTCGCCGCGTGCGCCGGCCTTGCCGCGTCGCCCGCCGCGGCAGGCCCTGAGGGGGGAACGGTCGCCGCTGGCGCCGCATCCATCACCCGCACAGGCCCGCTGACGACGGTGCATCAGCGCTCGCAGAGCGCCGTGATCAACTGGCGGAGCTTCGACATCGGCGCCGGCGAGGCCGTGCACTTCCAGCAGCCGGGCGCGACCTCCCGGGCCCTCAACCGGGTCACCGGCGCGCGCCCGACGCCGACGCAGATTGATGGCGCCCTGCGCGCCAACGGGATCGTCTACATCGTCAACCCTGCCGGCGTGGTCTTCAGCCCCACGGCCTCGGTCAATGTCGGCGGCATCCTTGCCGCCGGCGGCGCCATGTCCGACCGGGACTTCCTCGCCGGGAGCGACCGCTTCACCGCCCTTGGCGCCCAGGTCCGCAATCACGGATCGATCCAGGCGCAGTCCATCGCCGCCCTCGTCGGCGGATCGGTCGTCAACACCGGCGCGATCCACGTGCCGCAGGGGACGGTGGTGATGGCCGCCGGCGATACGGTGACCCTCGGCTCGCCCCTGGGCGGGGTGATGGTCTCGCTGGATCGGGCCCAGACGAGCGCGGGGACAAGCAGCCGCGGTGGCGCGGATGGCAGCGCGCCGGCGGTCGAGGCCGGCGGCGAGGTCCGGGCCCGCAACGTCTCGCTGGTCGCGTCCGACATGTACTCGCTCGCGATCAACGGGCGCATCGACGTCTCCGGCCAGACCGGCGGCAGTGTGACCGCGACGGCCGGGCAGGTGACGCTCGCCGGAACGATCGACGCCTCCGGCGTGGACGCCGGCGGCACGGTGCTGCTCGGCGGGGATGTGCAGGGCGCCGGCGACACGCCGACCGCCCAGCGCACGCTGGTGAAGCGCGGCGCAAGCGTTGACGCCAGCGCTTCGGCCGGCGCCGGCGGCAAGGTCGTCATCTGGGCCGATGGGCAGACGCTGTACCAGGGGTCGATCGACGCCTCGGGCGCCACCCGCGGCGGGTTCGTTGAGGTCTCCGGCCTCGAGTCGCTGATGTACGACGGCGCCGTGGATGTCACCGGCCCCGAGGGCGCCGGCGGCACGATCCTGCTGGACCCGACGGACATCATCATCGTGGAGTCCGGCGGCGCCGCCGCGACGGCTGAGGATCTCGACGACTTCGATGATCCGGATCTCGGGCCGGGGCAGACGGTGGTCAGCGTCGACACGCTGCGCCAGCTCGCGGCGGGCGGGGAACTGGTCCTCAAGGCCAGTCGCGACATCATCGTGCGCGCCGATCTCAGCGACTTCTCGCTGGAGGCCCTCGTGCTACTCGCGGGTCGCAGCATCATCGCCGAAGCGCCGGGCGTCGGGCTTCCTGTGCCCTTCATCGGGCCGGGCGGCGCAGTACTGGCGATGGCCAATGTCGGCCCGGGCGACCTGCGCGACGGCAGCGCGCCCGACCCGGCGGTCCGCGGCGAGGGCGCCGGCGGGATCGACGCCGGGCCGATCTTCGGCTCCGGGTCCCGGTCCCTGGGCCTCTTCGAACTCGGCGGCTTCCCGCTGGGGGGCGACGAGTCGATCGCGATGGAACTGCGCCTCGGGGCAGGGTTCGCTGACGAACACGTCGGCGAGATCCGCGCCACCGAA
>CAYMJK010000429.1:0-3049 GCA_964390535.1 uncultured Phycisphaeraceae bacterium
CCTGGACCGATCATCTTCAAGCAGCGGTCGAAGCGAGCGACGGCGGCACTGGGGCTCCCGACCGGCTGCTGGCGAAATGGCGCGATGCGTTCGGGGCCGGCTACCGGGAAAAATATGGCGCCCTGGAGGCGCTGACCGACATCGTCATCGTCGAGCAGACGGTGAAGGAGACGGGACTCGCGGTGCGGGCGTTCCGCAATCCCGACGACCCGCCGCGTTGCTTCCGCTTCAAGCTCTATCATCGGGGCGCGGCAGTGCCGCTCGCCGACGTCATGCCGGTGCTTCAGGACATGGGGCTCAAGCCGCTGGTCGAGGACGGCTTCGCAGTCAATCCCGCCGGGGACAATGAGGAATATTGGATCCATGAGTTCGTGGTCGACGACCCGCGCGGCGCCGATCTCTCCTTCCTCGACGTATCGAAACCTTTCGAGGATGCCTTCCTCGCCGTCTGGACCGGCCGCGCCGAAAGCGACGGGTTCAACCGGCTCGTTCTAGAGTTGGGCGCGGGGTGGCGCGAGGCGGCTCTGGTCCGCGCGCTGGCGCGGTTCCGCCAGCAGACCGGGCTCGATCCGAGCGAGGCGGTGCAGCAGGCGGCTTTGGTCGAGCATGCGCCGATCACCAGGCGGCTTCTCGACCTCTTCAGGACGAGGTTCGATCCCGCGGCCGGGCTGTCGATGGACGCGCGCCACGAGGCGGGCGAACGCCTGCGCGCCGAGATCGAGGAGATGCTCGACGCGGTTCCCAGCCTCGATGCCGATCGCGCGCTTCGGCGGCTGCTCGCGCTCATCCTCGCGATCAAGCGCACCAATTTCTATCAGCTTGGCGCTGAGGGCGGCCCGAAGCCGCACGTGGCGATCAAGATTGCGAGCCGTGAGCTGGCCGACCTGCCTGCGCCGAAGCCGTTTTGCGAGATCTTCGTTTCCGCGCCCAATGTCGAAGGGTCTCACCTGCGCTTCGGGCCGGTCGCCAGGGGCGGCCTCAGGTGGTCCGACCGGCGCGACGACTTCCGCAGCGAGGTACTCGGACTGGTGAAGGCGCAGCAGGTGAAGAACGCGGTCATCGTGCCGGTCGGCTCGAAGGGAGGCTTCTACGCGAAGCGCGCCTCGGCGGCCGCCAATCCCGAACGCAGGCGCGCCGTCGGCGTCGAGGCCTATCGAACCTTCCTCTCCGGGCTGCTCGACGTCACCGACAATATCGATGCCGAAGGTAAGGTGGCGAGGCCGCCTGACCTCGTCGCCCATGACGGCGACGATCCCTATCTCGTCGTCGCCGCCGACAAGGGCACCGCGGCCTTCTCGGACATCGCCAACGAGGTGTCCGAATCCTACGGCTACTGGCTTGGCGACGCCTTCGCGTCGGGCGGCTCGGCGGGCTACGACCACAAGGCGATGGGCATCACCGCGCGCGGCGCCTGGGAAGCCGTGAAGCGCCACTTCCGCGAGCGCGGCAAGGACATCCAGAATGAACCGTTCACCGCCGTCGGCGTCGGCGACATGTCGGGCGACGTGTTCGGCAATGGCATGCTGCTGTCGAAGCAGACGCGCCTCGTGGCGGCGTTCGATCATCGGGACATCTTCGTCGACCCGGACCCCGATCCCGCCGTCTCGTGGGAGGAGCGCAAGCGGCTGTTCGAGCTGCCGCGCTCGTCCTGGCAGGACTATGACCGGTCGAAGATATCCGCCGGAGGCGGCGTCTTCCCGCGCTCGGCCAAGTCGATCCCGCTGTCGAGCGAGATGCGGGCGGCATTGGGGACGGAGCTGGAAAGCGCCGCCCCCGCCGAGCTGATACGGGCGATCCTGAAGGCGCCGGTGGAGCTGCTCTACATGGGCGGCATCGGCACCTATGTGAAAGGCTCGGCCGAGAGCCACGCGGATGCCGCGGACAAGGCGAACGACTCGATCCGCGTCGACGGCGCCGAGCTTCGGGTGATCGCCGTCGGCGAAGGCGCGAACCTGGGATTCACGCAGGCCGGCCGGATCGAATATGCCCGCTCCGGCGGGCGCATCAACACCGACGCGATCGACAATTCGGCCGGCGTCGACAGCTCCGACCTCGAGGTCAACATCAAGATCCTGACGGCGGCGCTGGAGGCGCGCGGCGAGCTCGACCGCGATCGGCGCAATGCCTTGCTCGCGTCGATGACCGGCGAGGTGGCGGAGCTGGTGCTTCGCCACAATCGCGACCAGACGCTCGCGCTCAGCCTGATGGAGGCGGACGCCCCTGCGGAACTCGACGCCCATGCGGAGTTGATCGCCGGATTCGAGCGGCAGGGACTGCTCGACCGGGCGGTGGAAGGGTTGCCGGATGCCGAAGCGCTGGCCGCGCTGCGGGAAGCCGGGCAGGCGCTGACCCGGCCCGAGCTTGCGGTGCTGATGGCCTATTCGAAGCTTGCCTTGTTCGACGTGGTCGCTGCGTCGGCGGCTCCGGACGATCCGTGGTTCGAAGCTACGCTCAGAAGCTACTTCCCGCGACCGCTGCATCGCTTCGAGCGCGCTCTGAACGGACATCGGCTTCGGCGGGAGATCGTCGCCACGATCATCGCCAACGACATTGTCAATCTCACGGGTCCCACCTTTCCCTGGCGCCTGATGGCCGCCGGCTGCGATGCGCGTGCGCTGGCGACGGCGTTCGCCGGCGCGCTCGAGATCTTCGGCATCGACGGGAGCTGGAGCGCCGTGCAGGCGCTCGGCGCCGAGGTGTCGGCGGAGGTGCCGGCCGAGCTGCATCGCACGCTTGGGCTTGCGCTGCGTCGCCAGACCGCGATGCTTGCCCGGCGACAGTCGGTCGAGGCGGTACCGGTGGCCCGGCTGGTCGGCGATTATCGGTCCGGCGCGGATGCGCTCCGGGAGAGCGAGGTTTTCGGGGAAGCGGAAGCCGTCCCCGCCGGAGTTCCGCCGGAGCTGGCAGGCTCGATCGCCCGGCTCGCGCAGCTTCAGGATGCGGTCACCGTGATCGAGCTCGCGTCGGCCGTCGGTTTCGGAGTCGCGGAGACAGCGGAATTCTTCCGGCGGCTCCGGGCTTTGCTGGGACTCGAGCGGCTCTATGCGGC
>CAYMJK010000430.1:0-4614 GCA_964390535.1 uncultured Phycisphaeraceae bacterium
TGCACAGCTTGAACCGGCCGCCGACCTTCCAGGTGACTTCGTCGCTCTTGAGGGCTTCGATCATGGGTATTGCTTCTCTTGTTCTCGGGGGCTGGGGGCGGAGGAGGCCCGGCGGCGCACTGCCGGGCAGGGCCGGGCGCCTGCAAGACTTGCAACCGCTCGCTCGGTTGACGGGTACAATAGGTTGAGGCGCCCGGCGGGGTCCAGAGATGGCCCTGCCAGACCCCGAGTTTTGTCCAGTCTTCCCGCTTCGACCCGATCTGAGAGTCCGGGCGGGGTTTTTTGGACCGACCAGGCCGGCCTCGAACGGGGCCAGACGTGGCAGGAGGCTTGCCGCCTGCCTGCCGCCCCTGGCCGCGCGAGGGAGCAGTTGATGACGATGGGCTGGCGCCCGGGAGACCGGGTGATCCATACTGGCAAGCCCGAGTGGGGTGTGGGCGCCGTGGAAACCGTTGCCGCGGCGGTCGAGGGGGGGGCGGCGTGTCAGCGGATCCGGGTCCGGTTTGAGCGGGCCGGGACCAAGGCGCTGTGCACGGCGTACGCGCGGCTGAAGCCGGCCGATGGAGATGGGGGGCCGCCCGGCGCGGCCCCGCAGACGATTGAGCCTCCTATGGAGCAGCAGGAGAAGCAGGATATGGGATCGGAGCAGGGAGGATCGTGGCTGGCGGCACTGGAGGCCAAGCCCGTGGCCGAGCGTCTGGTCGAGATGCCGGAGTCGGCGCGGGACCCGTTTCTGCCGGTAGCGGAGCGGCTGGCGAACGCCTTCGGGCTGTACCGCTTCCGCGCCGAGGGGGCATCGCTGCTGGACTGGGCGGCCATGCAGACGCAGATGAAGGATCCGCTGTCGGCGCTGAGCCGGCACGAGCTCGAGGAGTACTTCCGGCGGTTCCGGCACGCCCTGGACCAGCACACCGCGGATCTTGCCGCGGAACTGAAGCGGAGCGACCCCGCGACGCTGCAGCGGCTGGTGTCGTCGGCGCCGGAGGAGGCGCAGCGGGCGTTGCGGCGCAACCTCGGCCGGCGTTGATCTGCGGCAACATCCGTCAGGACCGGCGGTGGGGCTGAGAAGGTAGAAACTGAGCTGAGTTTGCCCGTTCACGGCCAGGCGGCCCGCGCGGGCATTTTTTTCGGACTTCGATGATTCCGGCGCCATCTCCCCATGGCGCGGCCCCCGCCTTGCCACTCAGAATCCCAAGCGGGCAGGGCTCTGCCTGTTCCAGCGGCCTCGGGCGCCGGCCCGGATGCTGCGGCACAACTCAAGAACAGGAGCGGCGGCGATGAACGAGCAGAACTTTCAGGACAAGCTGGGTGAATTGCTCACCCGCATCAACGACCTTCCGGAGGCGGAGCGCGGCCGGATGGAGCAGCTCGCGGCGGAGACGCGCGACCGCCACGACCGGATGAAGACCGCGGTGAGCGAACTGCAGGAGTCGCTGGACTATCTGCGGCTGAGCGTGAAGTACCTGGTCTTCGACCTGGAGGCGACGCGGCGGGAGAACAAGTACCTGCGGTCGCTGATTCAGGGCGCCACAGAGGGCGAGGCGGGCGAGTAGGGACTGCCCCCACCCCAGCACCACAGCACCCCAGCACCCCCGCGCCTCCGCGAGAGCAGCTGCTCACCAGCAGGCCCATCGGTGCGCCCGGGCATCCCGAACTGCGATAACTACTCCCTCGCTCCGTTTCCCCGATCCCCCACCCATACAGACCCGGGCGCCGAGAGGGCCCGGGTTTGTTTCATCGGGGGCTCCCGGCTAGGCTTGCCGCGGCGCGGGCGAGCCGCGCGAAGACTTCAGCCGGAGCGGTGTCCGAGTGGCTGAAGGAGGCGGATTGCTAATCCGTTGTACGGGTTACGGCCTGTACCGAGGGTTCGAATCCCTCCCGCTCCGCTTTGTGGCACGGGCAGTGTGGCACGGGCTTCCAGCCCGTGGGGGCCGGACCGGCGACCAAGCCACGGCGAACCACCCTCCCCGCGCTTCAACTTTCATCGGCAGGCAAAAACGCAGCACGGGCTGGAAGCCCGTGCCACGACGTGGGGGATCAGCGGCTGCCGTTGCGATGCGTGCTCCTGGGCTGGGCCCGCTGCTGACGTGGTCGCTGCGCTGTGGTGCGCGGGGTCGCGCGGCTGGCGGACTGGTCGCGCCCGCGCAGCCCCTCGCGAATCTCTTCGAACCGCCGCAACTCTTCGATGCTCCATGCGCGTGGCATTTGGTCTCTCCTTTGTTGACGATCCGGCGCTTGCCCGGTTGACGATCCACCTGAGGAATGGTGCGATCAGGCGATGAAGAGCGCATGCAGACCGGGTGAAACCCGACTCACCGCGGGGTTGGCGCGCTTTGGAAGGGGGCCAACGGGCAGATGGACCCAGGCGCGCACGTGGATCTGCGGACGGGGAGGCGTCGTTGGAGGGCGCGAAAGGAGGGCTTGCATCGTGCGCCGGCGCCGCCAGCGCATTGGCCTGAAGCCCGTGCAACGAATCGGGTGTTGTGCGACGGTCCGGCCGCGAATGGGCTGGGAGGCCCATGCTACTGGCGGCTGATCCACCTGGCCCAGATCGACAGGACCAGCAGCATGTAGAGGCGCTGGCCGTGGTCACGCCCCTTCCATGGCCACAGGGAGCCGGCGCCGGCGTCATCGTGCTCGCGCAGCATCCGGCGCACGTAACCCATGTCGATCATCGCGTTGATCCCGAGGGCATCCGGCCCGAATGGCTCGGGGCCCTCCAGATGATCCCGGAGCAATTGCCGCATTCGGCCGTAGTCGCTGCGGAACCAGTCGCCGATGGGGATTGCGAATCCCTGCTTCGGGCGGTCGATGATCTCGGGTGGGAGGTGGCGCCGGGCGACGGCGCGGAGGAGGCCCTTGCGCTGGCCGCCGGGCATCAGATGCCGGCTCGCAGCGCCGAATGCGATCCGGGCGACCGGGCTCGCAACGAAGGGCGCCCGGACCTCCAGCGCGACGGCCATTGACGCGGTATCGGTCTTCCGCAGCAGGTCTTCGGGCAGGTAGAAGAGCCGGTCGAATCGCAGGGCAAGCATTTCCGTCGCCCCCCGCCACCCGAGCGTCATCCCAGGGTGATGGATCGCCGGCTCCCCGCGCTGCAGGTCGCTGGTGGCAAAGAGGTGGCTGTCGTGCGGGGGATCGAAGATCGCCACGAGTTCCTTGTATCCGGTCTGCGCAGCCGCGTTGAGCAGGCGAGACAGGCGCGTGATCGATGATCTTCGATTCGACGCCGGCGGGCAGAGCGCGGCCAGGGCGCGCCGGAGCGGGCGAGGCAGCAGAGACAGCATCTTCATCGCATTGATGGCCGTATGGCGGTCGTACCCGAGGAAGAGCTCATCCCCCCCGTCACCGGCGAGGGCAACCGCGACCGCCCCCCGCGCGGCCCGGCTCACCCACAGCGTCGGAAGCAGCGAGCTGTCGCCGAACGGAAGGCCGAGCTGCTCGATGATCGAGATGAGATCCTCGCTCGGTCGCGGAGCGCAATCCAGAGTCTCGTGCTGCATCCCGAGATGCCGGGCAACACGCTGCGCAGCTTCCGATTCATCCAGCGACGCATCGTGCATCCGCACCGTAAACGCCGTGATCTCCGGTCGCGCTTCGCACGTGTATTTGGCGATGAGCGAGGAGTCAATGCCGCCACTCAGAAAGCACCCGATATCGACGTCCGCCTCGAGCCGGGAATGCACGGCGGCGCGCAGCGCCTCGTCCACATCATCAACGGTCGGCGCCGCGCGGCCGGGGCGGAGCGATGCGAGCCACCAGTCGCGACCACCATCGGCGTTCGGCGGCTGCTCGACATCGACGTACGAATCCTCCGCCAGTTCGCGGCATGTCCCGGGAAAGGTTGCTCTGAGGCTGGGGAGGATCTCATCCTGGCTCCACCCGAACTTGATCCAACCGCGCAGCGACTGCGCCCCTTCGGCCAGCGGAGCAACCGTGCCGCCCATCAGCCTTCGCAGGCGGATCAGGCCGGCGGCCGCGCTCGAGAACGCCCGGCACCCGTCCATGGTCTCGCCGTGCGCGACGTACAACGGCTTCTCCCCGAAAGGATCACGAGCGACGGAGAGGCGTCCGCTGGCGCCATCCCAGATCGCAATCGCAAACATGCCTTCCAGGCGGGGGAAGAGTTCTGTCCCCCACTGGCGCCACCCGTGCGCCAGCACCTCCGTGTCCGCGTGGTCGCTCGCGAAGGTGTGGCCGGCCGCCTCCAGTTCCTGGCGCAGCGCCCCGTGGTTGTAGATGCAGCCGTTGAAGACCACCGCGACGACGCCGTCGGCGCCGTGTGCGCAGTGCGGGCACGGATGCGGGCGCGCCGGTGCGTACGCCTCGGGGCCAGTTGGCCCGGGGGTGTCCGGGGGCGCCGGGCCGAAGAGCAAGGGATGGTGGGATTCTGCTGCTGACCCGCCGGAACCGCCGCGGAGCGGCGGGCGACCCAGATCGCCGGGACCGCCGCGGAGCGGCGGGCTACCCAGAAGGTCCGGCAGGCCGCCGATGACCATGGGCTGGCCGCCGCCGGCGTGGTCGATGACGCTCAGGCGCCGATGGACCAGCGCGACATCAACGATCGCCCCGTCCGCGCGCACGACCCGCTGCCGGAACCGCCCCTGCCCATCC
>CAYMJK010000431.1:0-2666 GCA_964390535.1 uncultured Phycisphaeraceae bacterium
GGAGAGCCGGGCCACCTGGGGAACCTCCCCTATCAGGTTCGTCTTCGCCGCCATCGCCACATCGCCCGCGAGCTTGAGCGTAACCTCCGCCGGCTCGCCATCGTATTCGACCAGGCGGATGACGAACGGGTGATCGCACGCGCCGCCCGACTCGGCGAACATGCGGTGCCCGGCCCACTCCGGCAGGCGCTCGCCGGAGTACATGCTCTCGCGGTAGAAGGCCTCGGCGATGACACCGGGGGCGCTTTCGAGTGAGAGCGGGCCGAAGACCGCGGGGATCGGAGCGTCCTCGGGCCGCCCGCCGCCACCGACGGCGGGAGTTTCGTTCTCCATGCTGCGCATGTCTGAGAAGGCGAACGTGCCCAGCGGGATCGCCGCCTTCGCCCGGCGCGTGCGCTCGGTGTCGGTGAGCGGTCCGTGCGGCATGAGAATGAGTTGCACTTCCGCGAAGTCTACATCGTACCGCCGCTCATCCCACGGGTCGTACGCGGAGAGCACGGCGTCTACGCCACTTGCTGTGCGGAAGAACTGCCGCGCCGCCTCGCTGATCACCAGCAGCCCCGACCCACTCTCTTGTTGCAGATCCAGCCACCGCTGGGCGACGACAGACCCCTCCACCTCCTCGAACCACTGCGACGATGTCATCCAGTCACCTTTGGGGTACTTCCGGCGCGCTGGCGCTCCGCCGGCGACCGCCTGGGCCGCGCCGACCACATCGGCCACCAGCCTGTCCAGAGCAAAGGATGGCTCGATCGTTGTGCGCAGCGCTGCTGCGAATCCGGCATCCGGGCGCTGGAGCAGACCAGGCCCGATCGTCACGCTCACCGCCTCGCCGTCTGTCAGCATCTCGAACCCGATGTATGCGTGATGAGATGTGACATCATCGGCGGCCGCCGGATCGGCACGAAAGTAGACCTGCACCGTGCCGCGGCTCTCGTCCACGGAGGCATCCTCAACCGGCGGTGGGTCCCAGGCGCCACCGCCCGTGACCTTGCGAAGTTGCGGGAAGGGCTCCGCAAGGATGCCCGCCGGGAAGGCCTTGCTCCACATCTGCCTGATATGCCCGCGCTGCGTGTCGATCTCCACGCGAAGATCGCCCCTTGTGAGCGTGACCGAGCCATCCCCCCGCTCGACTTGCGTCCGCTCGGATGAAGTCGCCGCAGGCGCCGCCGAATAGCCGAAAGGCGGGACATCCCGCCGCTCATCGTCCGGCGCCGTCCACCCGAGCGTTGTCGACAGGTTCTGGCGAAAGCCCAGCGCATTGAACCGCGTGATTGCCCCGCATCGATCCTGCAGCATCCCCGCCGTGCGCTCGATCACCTCCACCGCCAACCCCCGCGCCTTGTCCATCTGCTGATAGCCGACGAACCCGCACAGCCCCTCGCACTCGTGGTTGTCGTGATGCTGGGCCGCGAGCAGTTCCCGCCACGCCTCGTCCAGCTCCCAAGTGGGGTACACGTCCCAGGAGGAATACGGCCGTCCCAGCAGGCTCGCCGTAGCCGCAATGCTCTCCGCTGCGAGTATCAGCCGCTCGATCTCCGCGCTCGTCCGCGGATGGCGGTCCGCGTTCTTCCCGAGCGTCATCCCGTGCCAGACCTCGTCCATTCGGTACCGCCGCCGCGGCAGTGACTCGGGCAGCACGGAAGATGCTGGTGGCACAGGCGTCTCGCCTGTGCGCGCATCCGCCCCCGCCTGCTCCGCCAGTTCCTGAATCAGGTCCCCCGGCGTCCGCGCGCGCACCTCAAACCGCTCGTCGGCCATCAGCTCCTTCAGCCGCGGCAGCAGCACCTCGCTGCGGCACATCCAGTCCCGGCTGGGCATCAGCTCGAGCCACTGGGCGATCGCGGGCGCTCCCCACGAAGGCTCCCGCGCATGAACAGCCGGCCCGTCCAGCAGCCCATCGAAATCCTCCGGCCACTGGTGCACGTTCAGATCGTTTCGCGGCAGCGCCAAGATCCCGGTCCCGTCAACGCCCTCCCATGCGATCAGGCTGTGGGGCTCCTTCGGAATCTCCGGCGTATGCCACGTCCACTGGAAGAACAGGCACGCCCCGGTGTAACCGCACTGGCGGAGGATCTGCGGCAGTTGCGGAAAGAAGTAGAACTCCTCTTCCCAGAACGTCCGCGGGCGGGCGCCCAGCAGCCGCTGCGTTGCCCGCACTCCATACGTGAACTGCCGGATGTTGCTCTCAAGCCCGTGAAACAACCCGTACGGCTGCCCGTACGAGCACCCCACCGGCTCGACCACTCCCGCCGCCACCGCCTCGCGCAGCTCCGCGAGCGCCTCGGGCGACTCCGCCGCAAGCTTCTCATACCCCACCGCATCGAAGTTCACCCCGCCCCGCGCTCCCGTCTGCCGGCACAGCTCCAGCGTGTCCCGCACCGACCCCGGCAGCACGGCTTGCCCCCACAGCCACTGCATGTCCACCCAGTGCATGTGGTTGGCGAAGGTGTAGTAGAGGGGCCGGGGCATCAGGCGAGCGTAGGGAGTGTGGCATCGCGCTTCCGGGCGATGGGCATCGGGCCCAAGCCCGATGCCACCTACCATTCGGCGCCCGGGTCCCGCGGCTGGTGGTCCCGCCCTCGCGACGGCTCGGCCGCGCCCGCCCCCACGCCCCCCACGCCCCCCACGCCCCCCACGACCCCACGACCCCCACGACCCCTCCC
>CAYMJK010000432.1:0-3836 GCA_964390535.1 uncultured Phycisphaeraceae bacterium
TCCGGCAGGATGCCATGGCGTTGCAGCGGCTGAAGGAGGCGGCCGAGAAGGCCAAGACCGAGCTTTCGACGATGCAGGAGACGACGGTGAACCTGCCGTTCATCACGGCGACCGACACCGGCCCGAAGCACCTGCAGGAGACGATCACCCGCAGCAAGTTCGAGAGCCTGTGCGAGGACCTGTACAAGCGGCTGCGCGAGCCGGCGTTGCAGGCGCTCAAGGACGCCAGGCTCGAGGCGGGGAAGATCGATGAGGTGGTGCTGGTCGGCGGTTCGACGCGCATGCCGCGGGTGCAGGCCATCGCGAAGGAGATCTTCGGCAAGGAGCCGAACCGGAGCGTGAACCCGGATGAGGTGGTGGCGATCGGCGCCGCGATCCAGGGCGGCGTGCTGCAGGGGGATGTCAAGGATGTCCTGCTGCTCGATGTCACCCCGCTCAGCCTGGGCGTGGAGACGCTGGGCGGCGTGATGACGCGGCTGATCGAGAAGAACACGACGATCCCGACGAGCAAGAAGGAAACCTTCTCCACCGCCGCGGACAACCAGTCGAGCGTGCAGATCCACGTGCTGCAGGGCGAGCGCGAGTTCGCCCGCGACAACCGGACGCTGGGCCAGTTCGAGCTGAGCGGGATTCCGCCGGCGCCGCGCGGCATGCCGCAGATCGAGGTCGAGTTCGCGCTGGATGCCAACGGCATTCTGACCGTGACGGCGACGGAGAAGTCCAGCGGGAAGAAGGCCGACATCAAGATCACCAACTCGGGCGGCCTGTCCAAGGACGAGATCGAGAAGATGCAGGCGGACGCCGCGGCCCACGCCGAGGAGGACAAGCGCCGGCGCGAGCTGGTCGAGACCAAGAACCGGGGCGAGAGCATGGTGCACCAGACCCGCAAGAGTCTGGAGGAGCACGGCGAGAAGGTCTCGGCCGAGGTGCGCGGCCGCATCGAGGGCGCCCTGAGCAACGTCGAGGACAAGCTCAAGGGCGACGACAAGAGCGCGATCGAGGCGGCGCTCAAGGAGCTGGAGTCCAGTGCGATGGAACTCGGCCGCGTGATCTACGAGGCGGAGGCGGCGAAGGGCGCCGGGGCCGGCGCCGCTGCGGGCGCCGAAGGGGCGACCGGCGGCGAGGCCGGCGCCTCGGGCGAGGATGATGTCATCGATGCGGAGTATGAGGTGAAGGAGGAGAAGGAGTAGGGGGCGGGGGCAAAGTTCAGAGTTCAAAGTTCAAATCGGAGTTTGCCGCGGGCCGTCGTCAAGACGGCCCGCGTTCTTTGCGCGGGCGGGTCGGCGTGCGCCGTCGTTCAAGTGGCGGTATCGCGGAGGGCCCTGAGGTGGTCGGCCATGAACCTTGCCGCAGCAGCGCGGTGGCTGAGCCGGTTCTTTTCTTCGGCCGGGAGCTCGGCGCTGGTGCGGGTGAAGCCGGGCGCCACCAGGAAGAGCGGGTCATAGCCGAAGCCGTTGTCGCCGCGGGGGACCTCGGGCGGCACGCCGATGCGGCCTTCGAAGGTTCCGCGGGTTGTTGAGAGGAGGCCGGCATCCACCCCGAGATGCAATCCTGCCCCACCCGTTCTGGCGCTGTCGGCGCCTGCGCCCGGATCGCTCGCGGCTCCCGCCAGCGCCATCACACACACGAATCGCGCGGCCCGCTGCTCCGTGGGCACACGCTCCAGGTCGCGCAGCAGGCGGTCATTGTTCAACCGGTCGCGCTCGGCGCGGGGCATGCCCTCGTCGCGGCCATCTGTGCAGTAGTGGCTGCTGATCACGCCGGGGGCGCCGCCGAGTGCGTCCACCTCGAGGCCCGAGTCGTCGGCGAGGCAGGGCAGTCCCGTGGCGCGGGCGTAGGACAGCGCCTTGATCGAGGCGTTGGCCTCGAAGGTGTTGCCGCTTTCGACAGGCTCATCATACGCCCCGCCGCCCACGGCGCCCGCCCCTGGCCCCACATCGCCCAGCGGCACGGCCTCGATGCCGAGGTTCTCCAGAATCGCGCGCAGCTCCCGGATCTTGTGCGGGTTGCCGGTTGCAATGACGATGCGGTCGAGCGACACGCGTCATGGTAGCGTTGGGCGCCGGCCGCGCCCAGCGCGCAGCCGCCGAGCCGGGGCTAGACTCTGCGCCGTGAGCACCGACCCGATCAGCCTCCTCGGACTGGAGCAGCAGCCGCGCTTCGCGGGGCGATCCGGCGCGGGCGCGGGGACGATCGAGAGCGTGAACCCCGCCACCGGCGCGCCGATCGGCGCCGTGCGCCTGGATGACGCGCCGTCACTGGAGCGCGAGATCGCCGGAGCCGTCGAAACCTTCCGCGCCTGGCACGAGGTTCCGCCGCCGCGACGGGGGCTGGTTGTGCGCGCCATCGGCGACGAACTGCGCGCGCACAAGGATGCCCTCGGGCGGCTGGTCTCGATGGAGGTCGGCAAGATCCTCCCCGAGGGCCTCGGCGAAGTGCAGGAGATCATCGACGTCGCCGACTTCGCCGTCGGCCTCAGCCGGCAGATCGGCGGGCCGACGCTCCCGAGCGAGCGGCCGCAGCACCGCATGTTCGAGCAGTGGCACCCGCTCGGGCCGATCGGCGTCATCACGGCGTTCAACTTCCCCGCGGCGGTCTGGGGGTGGAACGCGATGCTCGCGGCGGTCTGCGGCGATGTGGTCATCTGGAAGCCGAGCCTGCTGGCGCCGCTCACGGCCCTCGCCTGCAACTCGATCGCCGATCGCGTGGCGACCGACATGGGGCATCCGGGTGTCTTCCGGCTGGTGATCGGGACCGACGACGCCATCGGCGAGCCGATGATCGCCGACCGGCGGCTGCCGCTGATCAGCGCCACCGGCTCCTGCCGCATGGGCCGGCGGGTCGGCGAGGTGGTCGCCGCGCGGCTCGGGCGCACACTGCTCGAACTCGGCGGGAACAACGCCGCGATCGTGGACCGGACGGCGGACCTCGATCTGGCGCTCAAGGCGTGCGTGTTTGCCGCGGTGGGCACGGCGGGCCAGCGGTGTACGACGCTGCGCCGGCTGCTGCTGCACGAATCGATCGCGGAGGATTTCCTCGGGCGCATGGTGGCGGCGTACCGGACGATCCGGCTGGGCGACCCGCTCGAGGAGGGCGTGCTGGTGGGGCCGGTGATCGGGCAGGGGGCGGTGGACGCGTATCTGGCGGCGATCGAGCGGGCTCGCGAGCAGGGGGGCGAGGTTCTGGTCGGCGGGAAGGTGGCGCGGCCGGCGGGGGCGGTGGGTGCGGCGGGGCGTGGGGGGGACGCCGGGCCGCTGGGCGGGTGGTTCGTCGAGCCCACGATCATCCGGGCGCCGGCGGGCGGGGGCGGGCTCGCGGTGGCCCGGGAGGAGACCTTCGCCCCGATCCTCTACGCGGCGACCTACCGTGATATCGAGCAGGCGATTGCGCTGCACAACGATGTGGACCAGGGGCTTTCCAGCGCGATCTTCACGAACGATCTGCGCATCAGCGAGCGGTTCCTCGGCCCGGCGGGGAGCGACTGCGGCATCGCGAACGTGAACAACGGGACGAGCGGCGCCGAGATCGGCGGCGCATTCGGAGGCGAGAAGGACACCGGGGGCGGGCGTGAGAGCGGCTCGGACGCGTGGAAGGCGTATATGCGCCGGCAGACCTGCTCGATCAACGCAGGGGAGGAGTTGAGACTTGCCCAGGGGATCCGCTTTGCATGAGCAGCAGACACAGGACGCCCTCGCGGCCGCGGCGGTCGCGGAGATCCGCAGCGGCATGATGGTGGGCATGGGCACCGGGCGCGCCGCGAAGCGCGGCATCCGCGCGCTGGCCGAGCGATACCGGGCCGAGAAACTCGACATCCGCTGCGTCTCCACCAGTGCGGG
>CAYMJK010000433.1:0-5277 GCA_964390535.1 uncultured Phycisphaeraceae bacterium
TCGGGCTCGATCGAGCAGGATGCCGATGTCGTGATGCTGCTGCACCGCGAGTCGTATTACCATCAGGGCGACGCCGCGTGGATGGAGGAGAACGAGGAGCGCGTCAACGACGCCGAACTCATCATCGCAAAGCAGCGCAACGGCCCCACGGGCGTGATTCACCTCACGTGGGACGCCCAGACCACGCGATTCAAGAGCCGGGCTCGCGCCGCCGCGTTCCCGGTGGATGCCGCCTACTACAACGGTCCCCCCGCCCACGCCGGCGCCCACGCCCACCACGGCGCTGCCCCGGCCCACCGGGAACTCAAGGCGCCGACGGCGCCCCCCTTCGACGAGCGCGGGATCGACGCCGATGATCTGAGCGAGCTTCCCTGAGGCCGGGCGTTCCTCGTAGCGGCCGGTATAGTCCCCCCCCGGCCGCCGCGGCCGGCATCAGCGCATGGCACAAGCGATCGCACGGCTGCGTCGGATGGCGGACCGTCTCGGATTCGAGCGGGACTGGTATCTCATCGTGCTCGGCGGGGTGATCGGCATGGTCACCGCGTTCGGCGCTGTCGGTTTCGCCATGGCCCTGCGCTGGACCGAGCACGCCAGCTCGGAGGCGCACGAGGCCCTCCCGCTGATTCTGCTCCCGGCCATCCCGATGGCCGGGGCCCTCGCGACCGGGCTCATCGTGCACTGGGGCGCCCGGGATGCCCGCGGCCACGGGGTGCCGGAGGTGATCCGGGCGATCCTGGAGCATCGGGGGGTGATCCCGCTGCGCGTCGGGCTCACGAAGATCGTCGCCTCGATCGCGACCGTCGGCTCCGGGGGGTCGGCCGGCGCCGAGGGGCCGATCGTGCAGATCGGCTCGACCGCCGGGAGCGTGATCGGCCAGCGGCTGCGGGCGCCGCGGGAGCACATGGCGACGCTCGTCGGGTGCGGCGCCGCGGCAGGGATCGCCAGCATCTTCAACGCGCCGATCGCGGGGGTCTTCTTCTGCCTGGAGATCCTGGTGCGCGACTTCTCGCTGCGCACATTCGCGCCCATCGTCGTGGCCAGCGTGCTCAGCACGGCGACCACGCAGGCGATCCTCGGCGAGGACGAGGCGATCTTCGCGGTGAGCGCCCTGCGCGAAGGGGGATACCAGTTCACCCTGCTGGAGCTGCCGGCCTTCCTCATGCTCGGGCTGGCCTGCGGCGGCCTCGGCGTCGGCTTCAGCCGGCTGCTGCACTTCGCGGAGGACCGGTTCGAGCGCGTGAAGGCGCATCCGGCGCTGCTGCCGGTGCTCGGCGCGATGCTGCTGGGCGTGCTCGGGATCGGGTATGTTCTGATTGCGCCGGGGGACGCCCATCGCCCGCCGTTCTTCGGGAACGGATACGAGACGATTGAGCAACTCCTCGATCCGCGGGGGTACACCGGCGAAGGCGTCGGGGCGCTGGGCGCCGGCGCGCTCGGGCTGGTTGCGCTGCTGCTGGTCTGCAAGGCCGGGGCGACGGCGCTGACGCTGGGCTCGGGCGGTTCCGGCGGGGTGTTCGCGCCAGGGCTGTTCATGGGCGCCACCTTCGGCGCCGGCTTCGGCATGATTCTCAACGCGATGGGCCTGATACCCGAGGGCGCTTCGCCGGCGGCCTACGCCCTTGTCGGGATGGCGGCCTTCATCGCCGGCGCCATGCATGGGCCGTTGACCGCGATCCTCATGCTCTTCGAGCTGACGCGCGACTACACCGTGCTGCTGCCGATCATGATTGCCGCGGTCGTCGCGACGCTCACTGCGCAGCTCATCGACCGCGACTCGATCTACACCGCGAAGCTGCGCCGGCAGGGGCTGCGCGTCGGCGGCGCCCGCGACTACACCATCCTCCGGCGCATCCCCGTCTCCAGCGTCCACCTCACGCGGCTGACCGGGGAGCCGGTGTACCCATCCGACCCGCTGAGCAAGCTGATCACGCTGCACGCGTCCAAGCACGTGCCGGAGTTCGTCGTGGTGGACGAGGCCGGCGCGTATGTCGGCATGATCACGGGGCACGACATGCGCATGGCGCTGATCGATCGCGAGGCGATCCCGCTGCTGCTCGTCGCCGAGCTGCTGAGAACCGACGTTCCCACGATCAGTCCGCTGGAGCACCTGGATACGGTGATCGACAAGTTCACCCGGCACGACATGGCGGCGCTGTGCATGGTCTCCGAGAGCGGCATGCCGCTCGGTCTCGTCACGCGCGCCAAGGTGATGCAGCGGTATCAGGAGGAGTTGGAGAAGCACTGAATTGGGCGATTCTCATAGGACTTATACGACGTATAGGACCTATAGGAACTTGCCCGCAGCGCCCATTGCCGCCGCACCGATATGCAGCCGTTGAACGCATCCACTCCTGTGCCGTCGCGCCCCAAGCCGGGTCGGCTTCTGCGACTTGCCCGCTTCGCCGCAACCGTTGCCGCGGCAGGCAGCGCGGCGGCGCTGCTCGTCCTGCTCGTTGGCCGGGTCGCCTCGGATCGGTGGGCGTGGTCGCAGCCGCTGTTCTGGATTCCCGGGGTGTTCCCGGCGCTCGCGGCGGCGGCGCTGGGCGCTCTCGCGCTCGGCGCTGCGAGTCTGGGACGATGGCGCGGCGGGCGGCGCGGCGCCGGCATCACGCTGGCGCTCTCGCTGTGCGCGCTCATCTGGGTCGCGATCGTCGAGTGGCGGGCGCTGAACTTCCTGCGCCCGGCGCCGTCTCCGGGCGCCTTGCGCATCCTCGCCTGGAACGCGACCGATGTCGACCCGGCCGACTTCGAGCGGGAGGTCACAGCGCAGGCGCCGGACATCCTCATCGCCATCAACCCGCCCCTGCGGCTGGACTGGATCGATTTCACCGCGCGCCAGTGGGACCTTCCGCCCGAGGAGGCGGCCCCGCGGATCCGCGGTCGAGGCGCCGTCATCATCGCGTCGCGCTTTGCATCCAACGCCAGCGGCGGCACCAGCCTCGGGCTCCAAGGGTTGGTCGCGGGCGAGACCGAGGGCCGGACCGACCCCGGCCAGGCCGCCTTCGCCACGCTCGACATCGGCGGCGCCGGGCTCACCATCTGGGCCATCGACCTGCCCAGCGACCCGGACCTCTCCCGCAGCGCAGTCGCCCGTCAGGCCGCCGAGGCGGTCGCGAGCGCGACCCGGCGCGAGTACACCCTCAGCGAGCGCGGCGACCACTACCAGTTGCAGGAGGCCACGGGCTTCCCCCCGCCCGATGTCATCCTCGGGGACTTCAACACCACCCGCGGCGCCGCCTCGCTGGCGCCCCTGACCGATCCCCTGCGCGACGCCCACGCCGTCGCCGGGCTCGGGCCGGACGCGACCTGGCCGCGGCCGCGCCCGCTGCTCGGGCTGGACCAGGCGTTCGTGGGCCGGGAGCTCGGCGTGTGGCGCTACGAGGTCATCGACGGGGGGGCGGGCTCGCACTGGATGCAGCGGCTGGAGATCGCCCTGCCGACCCGGTAGCGGCGTGGCACTCGGGCAGCCGTCAGTGGCACGAGTGGCGCGACCGTCGGGGGAGACGGCGAACCATCCGGCGCGTGGGAACGTCCGGAGGGGCGGGGGGCCGATTTTTTGGCCTCAGTCGCCACGCCCGATAGCCGATGTCGTTCCGGCGCCCCCGCACGGGCTGGAAGCCCGTGCCACTGCTGGTCGCCTTGCCGCAGGATCTCCCCGTGCCCCCGGAAACCGCCAATCCGAGCCTGAGCGAGCCGCCGGAGGCCGAGACGCCGGATGCCGATCCCGCGCCGGGACTGCCTGAGCCCGGGCAGGCCGGGCGCCCCCTCTGGCGCGACTACCTCCGCCTCGCGCGGCCGGCCCAGTGGGCCAAGTCGGCGTTCGTCATCATCGGCCCGCTCTACGGGGCGGCGTGGCAGACATCCGGGCAGATCGGGGCAGTGATCGGGGCGGTGGCGGCGATGTCGCTGGCGGCGAGCGGCTGCTACGTCTTCAACGACATCCGCGACCGCGAGGCGGACGCCCATCACCCCCGCAAGCGGCTGCGACCGGTTGCCAGTGGACGGATCGGGGTCTCGCCGGCGCGGATCTACGGGCTTCTGCTGTGGATCGGCGCCCTTGGCGGGGTTGCGATGACGGCGGTGGGGCCGGGGGGGCTGCTGGGGGCGGCGCTGGTCGGGACGATCGTGGCGCTCTACATCGGCAACGTCACGGCCTACAGCGCCGGGGTGAAGCAGGTGGTGATCCTCGATGTGATGAGCCTGGCGCTGGGCTTCGTCCTGCGGGTGCTGGCGGGGTGCGCTGCGGTGATGGTGGAGCCGTCGAGCTGGCTGCTCAACACGGTTTTCTTCCTGGCGATGTTCCTCGCGTTCGGGAAGCGGCTGGGCGAGCGGCGGACGATGGGAGAGGATGCCGCGGCGGCCCGAGGGGTGCAGTCGGCATACACCGACGAGCTTCTGCGCATGGCTGTGGTCGTGACGGCGGTGGCGACCCTTCTCACATACGCGGCGTATACACAGTCACAGGATGATCGATTTCGGGCTATGATAGGTATTCCGTCGTATAGCAGCCCGGAATTGCCCGCATCCGGAGCGGGTTTCGGGATGAATCTGCTCTGGTTGACAATTCTCCCGGCCACGTACGGGCTGCTTCGATGTATTGTGTTGCTGGAGCGGGGGCGGTATGACGATCCGACGGTGCTTGTCACGCGGGACCGGCCGACGCAGGCCTCGGTGGCGATCTTCGGGCTGTTGACTGCGGGGCTGCTGTGGAGCCATCCGGCGCCGGACACGGATTTGTCCGGGCCAGACCATGACGGAGGGCGCGAGGTCATCGATCCTCGCTAGCGGAAAGAGGGGCCGGCCCAGGCGCGCCATGTCGCGTCCGCCGGCGCACACGAGGCCCCAGCGGGGCAAGAAGGAGCTTGCGGAATGAAAACGCAGATGATGGTTGGAACGATGGCCCTGGCGATGCTCGCCGGCGTGTGCGCAGGGCAGGAGACCGAGGCGCCCAAGGACAAGAAGAAGCCCGACTTCCCTGACTTCAAGGAGGTCTCCGAGGGCTTCGAGAAGGTGGTCTCGACGGCCGATGGCGATGGCTTCTACACCGTCTGGGTGAGCGAGAAGGACGGACAGATGCTCGCCGAACTCCCCCGCGGGTGGCAGAGCCAGGAGCAGTATCTGGCGATGACGGTTGCAACCGGCGAGATGTTCGCCGGCCTGCAGGGGCGGGACATGCTCGTGCGCTGGGAGCGCTTCGACAAGCGGCTCGCGTTGATCCAGCCGAATGTCGAATACCAGAGCACCGGCGGCCAGGAGAACAAGGACGCGGTGCAGAAG
>CAYMJK010000434.1:0-4875 GCA_964390535.1 uncultured Phycisphaeraceae bacterium
CGATCGATCGGTAACCGAGCACACGCCCTTCAACATTGCCTCGGTGACGAAGCCGTTCACGGCCACCGTCGTGCAGATGCTCGCTGCGGAAGACCGGATCCAGCTCGACGCACGGGCGATCGATTATGTCGATCTGCCCGCGGTCTACCGAGAGATCACAGTTCGTCAGTTGCTGACGCACACATCAGGCATCGCGAGGGATCTGCGCCGGGACAATGATGATGACCCCAACGCAGCCGAGTATCGACGCCGACTTGACGCGTCGCAGCCGAGCGCCTCGCCGGGTGAGCGGTTCGAGTACAGCAACACAGGGTTTACCGTGTTGGGATGGCTGGTGGAGGCGGTGGAGCGGCGGCCGCTGGAGGAAGTGTTTCGCCGCCGGATCTTCGGGCCGCTCGGTATGGCCGACGCTCGATACCGGGCGCCTCTTGCCGAGGATCCGATGAAGGCTCGGCCTCATGAGGTTGTGGATGGGGCGGCGCGCCCCACGCAGTTCATAAGCGGCGGGTTCGGATCCGGCGGGTTGTCGCTCTCCGCCGCTGATCTTGCGGCCTTCGCCGTGGGGCTCCAGCAAGGCGAGCTTCTCACCCCTGAGCAGGTCGCGGCCGCATGGACACCAGCCAGTTTGGCGGACGGACAGCCCGCCGCGGTTCGACTGAACTCCGATTCGGATGGCTATGGCTTCGGCTGGTTCATCACGCGCTTCGCAGGGCGTCGACTCGTGACGCACGGCGGTGGCATCACCGGTTACTCCGCCAACCTCTACCACTTCCCGGATGACGGACTGACCATCGCTGTCGTTGCGAATGTCAAAGGCCGTGATGATGGTGTGGCTCCGGTTGATCCACTGGCTCGCCGGATCGCGGAGGCGTACTTTGACCGGGCGGACCGCCGCACAAAGGGGCGATGAAGCACTCGGAGTCTTCCAACCTACTACTCCGCGGCTGCGAGAGTCTCACCGCGCTTGCGCAGGGAGAGGAGAATGCAATGACCACGAAACAGTCCCGCGCCTTCACCGAGACCGCCGAAGGCGAGATCGTCATTACCCGCACGTTCGACGCCCCGCGCGAGCGCCTGTGGCAGGCGTGGACCGATCCCGCCATGGTGCAGCGCTGGTGGGGCCCGGCCACCTTCACCGCCCCCGAGTGCAGCCTGGAACTGCGCGTCGGCGGGAAGTATCTCTTCTGCATGCGCTCGCCTGAAGGCCAGGACTTCTGGAGCACCGGTGTCTACCGCGAGATCGCCGCGTCCGAGCGCCTCGTCTTCACCGACGCCTTTGCGGACGCCGATGGCAACCCGGTCCCCGCCTCGCACTACGGCATGGCCGGCGACTGGCCGGAGGAGTTGCTGGTGACGCTGACATTCAGGGGGCGGGCGGCAAGACGACGCTCATGCTTCGCCACGCCGGGCTGCCGGCGGGCGAGCATCGCGAGATGTGCGCAGCCGGCTGGAATGAGTCGCTCGACAAGCTCGCCGCGGCGGTCGCACTGCCCTGACGAGGCGCCGGGCTACCATCGCGGCGTCAAGAACCCTCGTGGAGCATCGAACATGAAGATGGAAACGCGGCAGGAACTCCTGCGCTCGATCGGGCTGCTGATCCTCAGGGTCGGGTTCGGCGGCTACATGGCGACGCACGGCTTCGGCAAGCTGCAGATGCTACTGGACCGCGACTTCGAGATGTGGGGCGATCCGATCGGCATCGGCGGGCCGCCGAGCCTGGTGCTGGCGGTGATGGCCGAGTTCCTCTGCGCCCTGCTCGTGGTCTTTGGAGTCGCGACCCGCTTCGCGGCGGTCCCGGTGGTCATCACCATGGCCGTCGCGGCGCTTCACATCCACGGCGCCGACCCGTGGACCATGGAAGTGGCGGCGAAGCGCTTCTTCGCGGGGGAAACGGAGTTTCCGGCCAGCAAGGAGATGGCGATGCTGTACCTGTTCCCGTTCCTGGCGCTGATATTCACCGGGGCGGGCAGGTTCTCGATCGACGCTCTGCTCTTGCCGCGTCTGTGCGCGCGCCGGGGGGCGCGCAGCTCCATCGAATCCTGAGCGCGCCGGGCCTCTACACTTGTGGATGCCCGGGCGCGACGATTCGCCTCCTACCCCGCCGCTCAAGCGGCACGCGGCCCTGCAGCCGCTGTCGCGCGAGCACATGAGCGGCCTGATCCAGGCCCGCGCCCTCCGCCGCGCAGCCGAAGGCGACCGGGACCTGCGCCGCAGCGCCATCGACGACTTCGTCCGCTGCTGGCAGGAAGAGATCGAGGGCCACTTCGACGATGAGGAGCGCCTGCTGCTCCCGCTCACCAGCGACGCAGCGCTCGGCGAGCGCCTGCTCGCCGAGCACGGCGCCCTGCGCCGCTTCGCCGCCGACTGCCAGCGCGACCCTGCCGCCGCGGCCGACTGCGGCGTGATGGGCGCGATGGGCGCTCTGCTGCACGATCACATCCGCTGGGAGGAGCGGGTCTTCTTCGAGGCCGTGCAGCGCGAACACCCCGAGGCGCTGGCCGCAATGCTCGACGAGGCCGCCCAGATCGAGGGGCGCCGCCCGGGCGCGCGAGCCCGGCCCCGCCGCCACCAACCGACAGCTCCGACGCACGACGACCCCACACGCCCCGGAGGGAACCCGATGACTCCTGACCGCCTGCGCCAGCATCCCGCCGAGCGCTTTGCGACCAACTGCCTGCTCTTCGACCTCGGCGCGGAGATCGCCGCCCTCCGGGCCGAACCTTCCGATGCGCAGGCCGCCCGGGCGAGCGATCAGCCGCAGCCCCCCCACCACGGCCACCGGCAGAAGACCCTGTACAAGCACGCCGGGCGCACGATCGCGCTCTTCATCATGTCGCCCGGCGCCAGTCTCCCGGAGCACGCCGCCGATGGCGCCGTGAGCATTCAGACGCTCGAGGGCGAGCTGGCCCTTCAGGTCGATGGCGCCGAGCAGCGCGTCGGGCCGGGCGCCATGCTCATCCTCGCCCCGGGCGTGCGCCACGATGTGCGCGCAACCACGGCCGCCGCCTTCCTGCTGCAGATCTCGCTGGAGCGCTGATCACCGCGACGCGAAGCGCGAAGAAGGGAGGCCGCGGGCTCTGGCTCACGCCCCCTCCGCTGGCAGGGTGAAGCGGAACGTCGCCCCCCGCCCCGGCTCGCTGGCGGCCTCGATCCGGCCCCCGTGCGCCTCGATGATGCCCTTGCAGATCGCCAGCCCGAGCCCGGCGCCCGCCCCGGAGCGATCCGCCTGCCAGAAGCGGGTGAAGATGTGCGGCATGTCCTCGGCGGAGATCCCCGGCCCGGAGTCGCTGACCGAGATCTCGATGGCGCCATCGGCTCGCCGCGCCTGCATCGTCACCCGGCTCCCCGCCGCGGTGAACTTGATGGCGTTGCTCAGCAGGTTCGAGAGGACCTGCACCACGCGTTCGCGGTCGGCGTTCGCCGTCAGGTCCTCGCCGACGTCGCAGGCGATCGTCACCGAGCGGGACTCGGCCTGACACTCGAAGAGGTCGCGAACCTCGTGCAGCATCGGCGCAACTTCGAGCCGCGACGGGCGCACCGCGAAGCGCCCGGACTCGATCCGGGCCACATCAAGCAGATCGCCGATGAGCCGCTTCATCTCGACGGTGGCGCGCTGGATCATCTCCACATCCCGCGCCCGCGTCTGCTCGCCCCCCGGCGCCGCCATCGAGGAGGACATCGCCTCGATGACCGTGAGCGGGTTGTTCAGGTCGTGTGCCACGAACGCGAGCACCTCGTCGCGGGCGCGGACCGCCTGCTCCGCCTCGGTCCGCGCCTCGCGCTCCAGCGCGAGCAGACGCTCGCGCTCCGCCTGGGCCGCCTTCTGGTCCGTCACATCCGTGTTGGTCCCCAGCCAACTGGCGACCTCCTCGCCCTCCCGGATCGGCAGGGCCCGCGAAAGGAACCAGCGGTAGGCCCCGTCCCGGCGGCGGATGGGGAACGTGTCGTCCCAGAGCGCCCCCGCCGCCATGCTGGTCTGCAGGCCCTCCCGGACCCGCTCCACGTGGTCCGGATGCACGAAGTCCAGACCGCCCCATGCCTTGAGATCCGATTCGGTTGCGCCGGTGTACTCATACCACCGGCTGTTGTACCACTGCACGCCGTCGGGGTCGGCGATCCACGCGAACTGCGGGATGGCGTTGGCCAGCGTGCGGAAGCGCTTCTCCTGCAGGCGCAACTGCTCCTCGGCGCTGCGCCTGGCGACGGCGGCGCGGCGGATCTGCATGGCGTGGCGGATGCTCGAGGCCAGCCGGGAGGCGTCCAGCGACGCCTTCGGCAGGTAGTCGGCGGCGCCCGCCTTCATCAGTTCGACCGCGATCTCCTCGTCGCCGCGACCAGTGAACATCACCACCGGCAGGTCCGGCGAAATGCCCTGGATCTGCCGCAGCGCCCCGACGCCCTCGCCACCGGGGATGTAGTAGTCCAGCAGAATGCAGTCGTACGCCGCGCTGCGGATGCACTCGAGCGCCTCCCCCGCCGAGGTTGCTTCCACCACCCTGTCGCAGAGCCCGGTATGGTGCAGCAGGCGGCGCACCGAGCGACGGTCGAGTTCGTCATCGTCGACCACGAGCAGGCACAGCCGCTCGTCGAGCGTTGGCGCCTGGGCGGGGTTCGGCGGCAGCGGATCCGGGCCCGTGGAGTGCATCAGGGCATCTCGACCAGCGACCAGTACTTGTCCATCGCTGCCATCGCCTCGCAGAAGTTGGGAAAGGTCACCGGTTTCACCAGGTACCCCGCGACGTTCAGGTTGTACGCGTCGACCTTGTCCCGATCGTCGTTCGATGTCGTCAGGATCACCACCGGCGTCGGCGCCAGGGCCGGATCCTTCCGCAGCTCGCGCAGAAACTCGATCCCGTTCATCCGCGGCATGTTCAG
>CAYMJK010000435.1:0-3645 GCA_964390535.1 uncultured Phycisphaeraceae bacterium
CATCGCCGGCGGCGCCAACTTCCTCGAGATCATCATGCGCAGCAACTACGCCTCGTGGATCGGCGCCGCCGAGGTCCGCTTCGCCGAGGGCGCCGCCGCGGCAGACGCGCGCGCCCTGCGGGAGGCCTACCTCGCGCGGGCGCCGCTGGATTCCTACCACACCGCCCGCGTGCTGGAGGATCTGCCGACGCTGATGATCCACGGCTCCCGCGACCTCGCGGTCCCCGCCGCCACCGGGGATCTGCTGTGGGAGCGGGCGGGCCGGCCGCTGCGGTGGTCCCGCCCGATGGGGCACGAGACGCTTTTCCTGCGCCTCGCCCTCCAGGTCGGGGATGTTATCGACTGGATGAACGCAACGACCGATCCAGCCGATCCAGAGGGAGCGGGCGCCGCGGGCGCCCCGTAGCCGGAGTCCCGATGCGCGCTGTTGTCAGCCCATATCACCTGACCACCCGCGAGCCACCGGCGATGGTTGCGCTGCTGCTGGCCAGCGGTGTGACCACGCTGCTCCCGGCGCCGAGCGGCGGGCGGGACGCAGCCCAGGCGGAGGCGGCGCTCTCGCCCGCGTACATGACGTTCATGCGAAGCTGGCGATGGAGCGAGGCGCTCTGGCGCGCCGGGGTCATCGCCGGCGGCCAGGATGATGAGGGCCCGGGGCCGGATGTCGCCGAGGCGTGGCGCATGATCCAGGAGGATCCCGCGTGCGCCGGCGCCCGGGCGCTGCTGCGCCGCGACCTGTACGACGATGAGAGCGAGTATCTGCGGGCCCTGGCGATCGATGTCCTCCGGGCGGGGCCGGACCCCGGGGTTTCGGCGCCGGTGGCGCTCGGCCTCGACCGGTACGCTGCCCGGCGCGGAATGATGGTGATGCGCCCGGACCCCGCCAGCATCGTGCAGAAGACCGAGGCCGGGCTCGCGGGTGGGCCGTCGCTGTCCGTCGCCGTGCCCGTGCTGCTGGAGGCGGATGGGGAGACCATTCTGCGGGCGCGCGAGGCGCTGTCGGCGGAGTTGAATCGCGTGCGCGAGGCCATCGGTCGCGCTGTGGACAGGCTCGAGGCGGGGGCGCCGGACGCGGCGGCCCGCACCGACCTCCGGGCTGCGGCGGGGGCGTATCAGCGGGCGTTCGATGCGGCGCTGCCGGATCTGGCGGCATCGGTCCCGGACGACGAGCCGCGTCTGGTCGCGGGGCTGGTTTCTCTGACGCTGTCGTCGTTCCCGGCCGATGTCGCGCTTCGAGCCACGGCCGCGGCGACGCGCCGGCTCGGTGGTGGCGCCGGCGGGGGCTCGGCGACGGAGGGCGAGGCGCAGATTGCGCTGCGCGATCCGCTGGCCGGGGCGCGCTTCGGGAGCATTGTGGTGCGGGTCATCTCCCGCGGGTGAACGGCCGCCGATGGCGCCGCTCCCTACGATGGCTCATGGCTGACATCATCCTCTGCGCCCTGGGCAATTCCCGCGCCCGCATCGGCCGGCTCGACGACGCCGATGTCGTGGACACGCGATCGGTCGATCTCGAGCCCGAGGCGCTGCTCGAGGGCGCGATCGACGAGGCCATCGGCGCGGGCGCGGGGGGGGCGGGGGGCGCCGCGGTGGTGATTGCGTCGGTGAATGCGCGCGCGTGCGAGCGGCTGGAGCGACGGCTTGCGAGTTTGCCCGGCGTGGCCGATGTCTATGTCGCCGGGCGCGACCTGCCGATTCCGGTGAAGATGGCGGTGAAGCAGCCGGAGGCGGTCGGCCATGACCGGTTGATCTGTGCACACGCCGCCTTCCGCCGGGCCGAGAGCGCGTGCATCGTTGTTGACGCGGGGACCGCGATCACAGTCGATTTCGTCGATGGCGTCGGTGTCTTTCATGGCGGGGCGATTGCGCCCGGCGTCCGCGCCATGCTGGCGGCGCTGCCGCAGGTGGCGCCGCGCCTGCCGCGTGTCGAATGGGCCCGGCCGGAGCTGACCGACGGTCCCTTCGGGCGCGACACGGGCGACGCGATGCTGGTCGGCGTGAGGGCCGCGGCGGTGGGGCTGGTCCATCGGCTGGTGGATCGGTACGCGGAGTTTTACCAGGCGTATCCGCGCATCATCGCCACCGGTGGGGACGCCCAGGACCTCTTCGAGGATGACCAGATCGTCGAGCAGATCGTGCCCGACCTGCAGCTCGTGGGGCTCGCCGACATCTGCCGCGAGGCCCTGGCGCCGGACGGGCGATGAGCGCCGCCGGGGATCCGCCGCGCGCGCAGGCGCAGCCCGGCGCGGTGCGCTGGCGACTGCTGACGCCCGCCGGCCGCCCGGGCGCCATTGGCGCCATCGCACTCGAAGCGGATTCGGCCGCAGCGCTCGACGCGGTCCTCGATGCGCTCGGTATGCCCGCGGCGGTGGGTGAAGCGCCGCTTCGCCCGTTGTTGGGCGTCGATGAGGGGCTCGTGTGTCGGGCAGGGCCCGCGCTGGCCATCCTCACGCCGCACGGCGGTGTCGAGATCATCCGGCGCCTGGCCGGGCGGCTGGAGCAGGCTGGCGTGCCGCAGGCGGGGCCCGGCGCGGCCCCGTGGCCCGAAGCCACCGATGAGATTGAGGCCCGCATGCTCGACGCTCTTGCGGCGGCGGCGAGCCCGCTGGCGATCGGGCTGCTGCTCGATCAGCCGGGGCGATGGCGCGCGCGCGCCAGCGGCCGGGGCGCCGACGCCGAGATCCCGCCCGCCGCCGCGGCACGGCTGCAGCGCTTGCTCGCGCCGCCGACGGTGGCGATCGTCGGGCCGCCGAACGTGGGCAAGAGCGCCCTGCTCAACCGGCTTGCGCGCCGCGCGGTTTCGGTCGTCGCCGATGAGCCGGGGACGACCCGCGACCACGTCGGCGCGCTGCTCGACTGCGCCGGCCTCGTCGTGCGCGTGCTGGATGCTCCGGGCGAGCGCACGGGCGCCGGCGCCATCGAGAGCGCAGCGCAGGAACTTGCACGCGAGGCCATCGCTGCGGCGGATCTGCTGCTCGTCTGCTTCGACGCCGGGGCGGGGCCGCGGGACCTGAGCCTGCCGGCGGGGCCGCTTCGCCTGCGGATCGCGACTCGCGCCGATCTCGGCGAGCCTGACGCTGAGGTGGCCTGGGACGCGGATCTCGTCACCAGCGCCGAGACGGGGCAGGGGCTGGATGCGCTCGCGACGGCGGTTCGCGATGCGCTCGTCCCGCCCACCGACCTGGCCGACCCGCGCCCCTGGCGCTTCTGGGCGCACCCGGACGGGGCGGAATGACCACCGCGATCATCCTCTCCATCGCGATCCTCGCCATCGCAACGCTCTACTCCTCCGTTGGCCACGCCGGGGCATCCGGCTATCTCGCGGCGATGGCGCTCGTGATGCAGATGCCGCAGGAGGAGATGAAGGCGGTGGCGCTGACGCTGAACATCGTCGTCGGGTCGATCGGGGCGTGGCAGTTCATCCGCGCCGGGCACTTCCATTGGGCCACGTTCTGGCCGCTGGCGCTGTGCGCCATCCCGATGGCGTTCGTGGGCGGCTTGTGGCGTCTGCCGGCGGTCGTCTTCAAGCCGCTGATCGGGTGCGTGCTCCTGTTCGCCGCGGCGATGCTCATGCTGCGCGTGCTCCAGGCGCGCCGCGCTGCGGGGGCGCGCGGGGAACCCGGCGAGGCGTCTCGCCGCGGCGCTCCA
>CAYMJK010000436.1:0-3591 GCA_964390535.1 uncultured Phycisphaeraceae bacterium
CAGATCGAGATGGAGACCGGCGTCCCCGCCACCGACGAGGAGGTGGCCGAGCGGCTCGGCGTGGACGGCGAGGAGTTCGGCAAGATCTGGCGCGACTCCTCGGCGGTCTCGACGATCAGCATCACGCGCCGGTACGCCGACGGGGGCGAGAACGAGGTCCGCGAGCTCGACGTCTCGCGCGAGGAGGAGGACGCCGGCCCCTTGCGCGAGCTGCAGGAGAAGGACCTGCGCGACCTGGTGACCCGGGGCCTGAGCCGCGCCGAGCGCCTGATCGTGATCCTGTACTACTACGAGCAGATGACGATGAAGGAAATCGGCGCGACGCTGGACCTCTCCGAGTCGCGCGTCAGCCAGATGCACAGCTCGATCCTGGCCCGGCTCAAGGCGCACATGCAGCACCGCAGCAAGGAGATGGTGTCCGCCGAGTAAGGCGGGGCCAGATCCTCAGATCCTACCCAGGATCAACGCAGATCCGACGCAGATCCCACACGGGAGTGAAGGAGCAGACATGGCCATAGCTGGAGACTCACGGGGGATCCGCGGGCGGCGGCAGACGGCCCGCCACGCCGAATCGACCGTCGAACGCTCGCCCCTCAACGAGCGCCCGATCGAGGAGATCTGGGCCGAGTACCAGCAGTCGGGCTGCGCGGAGCTGCGCAACTTCCTGACGGAGAAGTACCTCTACCTCGTGCGGCACGGCGCCATGCGGGTGCACGCCCGCCTGCCGGACGAGGTGGACGTCGAGGATCTGATGTCGGCCGGGCTGTTCGGGCTGATGGGCGCGATCAACTCGTTCGACCTGGACCGCAACGTCAAGTTCGAGACGTACTGCGCCCCGCGCATCCGCGGCGCCATCCTGGACGAGCTGCGCTCGATGGACTGGGTGCCGCGACTGGTGCGCGTGCGGGTGCACAAGTACGAGAACGCCCGCCGCAGCATCGAGGCCCAGACCGGCTGCACGCCGACCGACGATGAGATCGCCCGCGAGCTGCAGGTCGACGAGGAGGAGTTCGCCAAGATCAAGCGCGACTCCTCCGCCGTGACCACCACGAGCATCACGCGCCGCGAGACCAGCCGCGGCGACGAGACGCGCGAGATGGAGATCGCCCGCGAGGACGACGACGAGCTGCCCCTGCGCCACGTGCAGGAGCGCGACCTGCGCGACCTCATCACTAAGGGCCTGAGCCGGGCCGAGCGCCTGATCGTGATCCTCTACTACTACGAGGGGATGACGATGAAGGAGATCGGCGCCACGCTGGATCTCTCCGAGAGCCGCGTGAGCCAGATGCACAGCTCGATCCTCCAGCGGCTCAAGGCGCAGATGCAGTTCCGCGCCCGCGAGCTCGAGCCGACCGGATAACAGTGGCGCCAGCGCCGACGAACCGACCCAGGACGATTTTCAGAGGGAGAAGAGCGATGGTGGCATCTGCAGGCGACCGGGCGCGGCCGCGAGCCGCGTCGCGCATGGCCGAGTCTTCGATCGGCGATTCGCCGCTGGAGCGCCGGCCGATACTCGATGTGTGGCAGGACTACCGGCGCAGCGGCGAGCGGGAGCTGCGAGACTATCTGATCGAGAAGCATCTTTATGTCGTGCGCCGCACCGCCGAGCGCCTCCACCCCAGGCTCCCGAGCAAGGTGGATGTCGAGGATCTGATGAGCGCCGGCCTCTTCGGCCTCATCGCCGCCATCGACTCGTTCGACCCCGACCGCCAGGTGAAGTTCCAGACCTACTGCGCCCAGCGCATCCACGGCGCCATGATCGACGAGCTGCGCACGCTCGACTGGGCGTCGCGCACCGTCCGCGTCCGCCAGGCAAAGATGGACAAGGCCCGCCGCGCCATCGAGATGGAGTGCGGGCGCCCCGCGACGATCTCCGAGATCGCCGCCCGCCTCGGCGTCTCCCCCGAGGAGTTTGCGCGCATCGAGCGCGACAGCCGGGTCGTGGGCGTCATCAGCATGAGCGCTCAGCGCTCCCAGAATGACGGCCAGGACGACGCGCCCGCCATCGACCTCGCCTCCGGCGACGGCGCCGACAACCCCATGCGCCTCGCTCAGCGCAAGGACCTGCGCGACCTGATCACCCGCGGCCTCAGCCGGGCCGAGCGCCTCATCGTGCTCCTCTACTACTACGAGGGGCTCACGATGAAGGAGGTCGGCGTCACGCTCGCGCTCTCCGAGAGCCGCGTGAGCCAGATGCACAGTTCCATCCTGCTGCGCCTCAAGGCGCAGATGCGCGAGCACGCCCGGGAGCTGGAGCCGGCGAGATAGGGACGGGGAGCGCGTGCACTTCTCGCGGCAGCCGCCACAAGGCCGCAAGATCACTCTTTTCATGAACGCCGCCGCCTCGGCGAGCGAGCCGCCGCGACGGAGGCCGGGCGATCGCCTGCGCGGGCGCCGCCCCGGCCGCTGACCCCGCGCCGAATGGGGCGAACCGGCCAATGCGGGCCGCGCTGCGGGCCAACCGGAGCCGCTGAGGCGAGGCACAGGCGCTTGCAACACGCTTGGTGACACATCAGCGCTGCGGCACACGCATTGCACTTATGAGCACCCTGAAGCACCATTTTCAAGTCTGGCTCTACGGGCCGGGAAGCTCGCAGGACCGCCGATCCCATGCGATAGGGAAAGAGAGGAGCCCAAAAAGCCATGAATTGTTGCGATTTCAAGCGGATCACCGCCACCCTTTCCACTCTGCTGATCGCCGCGGCCGGCGTCGCGCAGGAGTGGGAGTTCGTAGAAACCCCCAGCCCCAATCCGATCGACCAGGTCTTCGCGTGCGATGCTGCGGCGGACGATGACATCTGGGCCGTGGGCGGCTCGACGTACTTCGTCGCCGGCGGATTTCGAGAGTCGCTGCTGTTCTCGATGCATTGGGACGGCGAAACGTGGGAGCCCGTACCCGTGCTCGTGCCTGAGGACGCCTCCGCCCTCCAGGGCGTGCTGGCCCTGGCGGCAGACAATGTACTCGCTGTCGGGACCTACAAGCCGGGGGGTGTCGGGTCTCAGACGATGGTGCTGCGCTATGACGGGGCGTCGTGGTCGCAGATATCCAGCCCGCAATACACCGGCGGCTCAGGCCTGTTCAACATCGGTCGCGCGGGATCAGACGTGTGGGCAGTCGGTGTGCGCCGGTCGCCCGAGCCGCCGCCCGCCGTCGGCAATCTCGGCCTGGCGCTGCGCCGGACCGGCTCTGGCTGGGAGGAGGCGCCAGTCGAGCCTCTGGCAGAACTCGGCGGCCGCGGATACAACTACATCCGCGCGGTCGATGGCATCAGCGAGGACGACGCGTGGGGCGTCGGTGTGGCCCAGCAGACCGGGAGCACCGATCCCTTCGGCCCCACCGTGTACATCACGCGCTACAACGGGAGCGTCTGGGAGGTTCACGATATCGGGATGCGCGATGTCTTCAGCACGCTCCTGGATGTGGCGATGATCGCCGAAGACAACGCCTGGGCGGTGGGTACCACGGCGATGGCTGGCGTCGGCGACCAGCCGCTCATTCTCCACTGGGATGGATCGAGCTGGACCCGGGTCGACCTGCCCATCTTCGACGGGAATGCAGCTCGCCTCGAGACCATCAGCGTCATCTCGCCC
>CAYMJK010000437.1:0-3137 GCA_964390535.1 uncultured Phycisphaeraceae bacterium
GAGCCGGAGGATCTCCCAGGCCGCATCAAGCTGGTCGAGGAAGGCCTGGTCGAACATGCTCAGCAGCCCCTCGGCGCTCTCGGCGCCTGCGACGTCGAGAAGCCGGTTGCTGCGCTCCATGCGCTTGTCGGCGAGCAGGTCGCGGATCTGGCTTGCCTCGGCCGACAGCGGGTCGAGCGTGTCCAGTTGGGCATCGAGGGCGTCGATCTCGGCGGTCATGGCGTCGATCTCGGCGAAGATCTCCTCGATGCGATCAAGGTCGAACCGCTCCGGGTCGCCCAGATCGCTGTTGAACATGCGATGGAGTGTCGGGACCAGTTGCACCGCGGTCAGCCCCTCGACCTCCAGCGGCGCGTCGCCGCGGGACTCGAAGGTCACCGTCCGGCCCGGATCATCCGGATCAGTCGACTCGCCACCGTCGGCTGCGATGATGACCTGCAGCGGGTCGTCGCGCTTGGTGGCCACCTCGATGGCGTCGGCGAACATCGCGATGTTCCCGCCGGTGGAGCGGACGATCAGTTCGCTATCGGAGTTCATCACCAGGCTGATGATGGCGCCCTCCAGCGAGATGGCGCCACCGGGGGCCTCCGCGGCGGGCAGGAACTCGTGCCCGGCGAGGAAGAGCACCCGCGCCGCGGCGCCCGCGTCTGCAAGCTGCGCGATCTGCAGAAGCTCGGCGGCCTCGATCCAGATGGCGCGGCTGTCCGGATCCACCTCGGCGCCGAGGGTCCCGCGGACGATGACGAACAGGGGCTCGCCATCCTGCGTGAAGGTCACGCTGCCATCCGAGAGGATGCGCAGTCCGCCGGCGTCGACGAAGACATTGGACAGGATCACGTCGCCGCCGGGTTCGCCGCCGGAGGTGTCGATGATGAGGTCGCCGACCTCGACGAGCAGGCCGGTGAAGTTCTCGGCGATAACCGAGCCGTTGGGCGCCAGCAGTTGCACGCTGTCGGTCGAGCGGATGATCGCGGCGTCGCCATCGCGGACGGGCCCGCCGCCGCGGATGATGATGTCACCGCCCGCCGAGACTGTGCGCATCGCGTCGCCAGGGCCGCGGAGGTCGAGGATCGCCGCGCCCTCGGACTCGAAGAACGGCAGGTCGAAGATGGCGTCGCCATCGACGGTGATGTCGCCGGCGACCGAGATCGACTGGCCGCGCAGCCGCAGATCGGTCGAGCCGGTGAGTTGCTCCGGCCCGGACTCTCCGAGGGTGAGATTCACGGGGCCGTCGATGCGGATGTCGGCGCGGGTGGCGCCTTCGGCGCTGCTGGCGTCGGCGATGAGGCCGGCCCCGACAGCGGAGAAGACGCCGGCGCCGATGGTGATCGCCCCGGGCCCGCCCGGGCCGGCGGTGTTGATCACAGTGTCGGCCGAGCCGTCGAGCGAGAACGCCGCCGCCATGGCCTCGAAGGCTCCGCCGCCGGTGAGGAAGCCCGCGCCGCCCTCGCCGGTTGCGGCGGAGATGGTTCCGCCCTCGGCGAAGTAGGACTGATCGCCGGTGGTGTAGACATCGCCGAGACGGATCATCCCGGGCCGGATCATTGCGCCGGAGGGGTCCATGAGCGCATGGGAGACGACTCCGAAGCCGCCGGAGGCCTCGCCGGGGGTGGCGCCCATGGGGCCGTCGGCGACGATGAATTCGAGGCCGCCGGCGCCGACGAGCCGCAGGGTGCGATCCGGCGCCATGCCCAGGACGCTCGACGAGACGGCGACGCGGTCGAAGATGGGGAACGAGCCATCGATCATGGGCAACAGCTCGAGGGTGACATCGAGCCCGCCGGCCGCGGACATGTCGCCGAGGCCGCCGATGCTGAAGGCGCCGGTGGGGTCGAACGACATGCCGCTCATGCCGCCCTCGGGCAGGCTGATGCTGACGAAGGAGCCCGAGGAGAACGACTGGGGATTATCGAGCCGGATGGTGAGCGAGTTGAAGTCGGAGAGCGGGTCGCTCGACCCGATGCTGATGGCGCCGTCGCCGAGGCTGCGTGCGGTGAAGACGAGGTCGCCGCCGCCATCGACCGTGCCACCCATCTGGTTGCCATCCAGCGCGATGCGGCCGGTGGCGCCGGGTGAGGTGAAGCTGCCGCTGATGGACCCGCTCTCTCCCTCGAGGGGCGCGACGGCGGAAATGTCCGGGGCGGTGTAGGACCCGTTGATGAAGCGGCTGCGGGCGTCGATGGAGGATCCGGCGTCGTAGTCGCCATCGAGGAAGTTGGTGGCGTCGAGGATGATGTCGCCGTCCTCGGCGAGGGCGGTCGCGCGGACTTCCTCGCCGCGGAGTTCGATGCGGCCAGGGGCGCCGGGCGTCGCGGGGGCGGTGAAGTTGCCGAAGATCTCACCGGGCGTCTTGCCGCCGTCGGTGGCGATGGCGGTGATCATCGGCGCGGTAAAGTCGCCGTCGATGGACTCGCCGTTGACCAGGATGGATGAGCCGCCGAGGAATGTGGCGGCGGACTCGGTCCGGAAGGCGTCGATGTCGATGATGTCGGCGGCGAAGGCGCCGTCCACGGAGGCGCTCTCGATGTCGATGCGGCTGCCGGCGACGCCGGCGTCGGCGTCGTAGGAGCCTGTCACCGTATCGCCGAAGAGCGCGATGGCGCCGCCGGCGCTGGTGGCGGTGGCATTGATGTCATTGCCGGTCAGGGCGATGCGCCCGGAGGCCGAGGGGGAGGTGAACTCGCCGGAGATGGTTCCGCCGCCGCTGGTGAAAAAATTCGCGGTCGCGGTGATGAATGGCGCCTGGTAGCTGCCGTCCAGGGCGTCCGCGGTGATGTCGATCGCATCGCTTGCGGTGTAGGAGCCGGTGACGAAGGCGAAGTCTCCGGTGACCTTGATGCGCGGCGCCGAGAGCGTTCCCTCGAAGAAGCTCGATGACGTGCTGATGTCGATCGACTGCTCGGCCGAGCCGCCGGCGCTGGCCTGCTGATCGGCCACGCTGAGGGCGCCGACATCGGCGACATCGAGCCGCAGGAAGACATCGCCAAGCGTGGCGGCGCCGGCGTCGCGCACGAGGATGGCCGTTCCTCCCTCGCCGTCGATGAAGTCGGTGATGAAGATGTCCCCGCGCGGGCCGCCGAGATCGCGCCGTCCGCGCGCCGAGACCATGATGTCGCCGCCGGGGCTGCCGAGTTCGG
>CAYMJK010000438.1:0-2537 GCA_964390535.1 uncultured Phycisphaeraceae bacterium
TCGCCGAGGCGCTGGAGGCGCGGGTCTTCCTCTCGGACACCCCGTTTCCGAACATCATGGAGCTTTCGGATCCGAACAACACTGTGGTGCGGGTCGAGACGAACCTCGGCGACATCGATTTCGAGTTGTACAGCGCCAGCAGCCCGGGCGGGTCGGCGGCGCCGAACACGGTCGCGAACTTCCTGAACTATGTGCGCGACGGGGACCTGGACCTGTCCTTCTTCCATCGGCTGGCGTTCAATGACGCCGCGAAGACCGATCCGTTCGTGCTGCAGGGGGGCGGGTTCCGCTTCGATGACACGGCGGGGCTGAGCGCGGTTCCGACGGATGCGCCGGTGCTCAGCGAAGCCTCGGCGGACCGACTGAACACCGAGCGCACCATCGCGATGGCGCTGAGCGGACTGCCGGGCGGGGGAACGAACCCCGACTCGGGCACGAGCCAGTGGTTCATCAATCTCGGCGACAGCCCGCACCTGGATGGAACCTTCACCGTCTTCGGGCGCGTGCTGGATGACCGGAGCTGGATGGTGGTCCAGCAGATTGTCATGCTTAACACCTTCGTGTTCGCGGATGTGGTGACAAACCCCGCGGGCGAGGTCGTGTCGCCGCTGTCGCCCCTCACGGGCGGGAACCCGCTCTCATTCGGGCTCACGGACGTTCCGGTCGTCATGGACCCGGCCCCGATCCCGCCGGGCACGCTGCGCAGCCCGGCGCTGGAAGAGCGCTTCCTGTTGACCATGGAAGATGTCGAGATCATCAAGCCGGCGGATGTCGCCGCGTTCTTCGAGTATCGCGTGGCGTACCCCGAGGGCTTCCGCAGTCCGAATACGGCGACCACCGTCGAGATCGGCAACCTCGATCCGAATCTCGCGGCGCAGTATCAGGTGATCGTGCGCTATGAGAACGGGAACCGCGACACGGTGATCGACTTCGGCGAGATCCCCGCCAGCGGGCACGTGACGGTCGAGATCGCCGACTTCGGGCAGATGCTCACGGATGTGGTCCGCGAGTTCGTGCCGTACGCGATCGAGGTGCAGTCCACGCTCCAGGCCAGCGCTGCGCTGACCCACATCGACATGGGCGCCGCCCTCAGCGAATCCTTCGTGAACGTGACCGATCCGGCCGCGTACGGGGGCGCCGGTGGCCTTCGGCAATGGAACTTCGCCGGGCTCCAGTCGGTCGAGTCCCCGACCACGGTGACCGATCGCATGCCGTTCCTGGTCTGGCAGAACCTGAGCCTGACGCCGGCGACGGTGACGATCCGCATCGCCCGCAACGGGCAGGGCGATCAGGTGGTTACGCAGCAGGTCGAGGGCCTGCGCCGCGGCGGGCTGGAGCTGTTCAACATCGCCGGGTACACCAACGGCGTTCAGGCGATCACCGTCACCGCCAACCAGGACATCGTCGCTGCGCTGAGCGTCTACGACGTGCGCAACGACGGCGCAGGCCCGACGGAGCAGGCGTATGGCGCGGTGGGCATGGTCGGTGGTCCGGCCGAGGAGGGCGCGATCGCGGGGATCCGCATCGGCAACGGCGAGAGCTACATCAGCGTCCACAATCCGAGCAAGACCGACATCATCGCGGTCGAGTTCACCTTCATCGACGAGACGGGACCGTTCGACAGCGAGATCGTCATCCTGCAGCGGAACTTCACCGATCGGATCAATCTCGCGAGCCTCGGGTCCGTCGGCGAGGACGAGACGATTACCGTGACGTACCGCCCGCGCTTCATCGGCACGGCGGTCGCCGGGCCGGTTTCGGCGCAGTACGTGTCGGTGAACGACGGGGAGGCGGTCTCGACGCCGTTCCAGACCTATGCCGCCCATCAGTCGGTGTTCGCCGCAGGCGGGCTGGATTCGGCGGGCAAGACCGAGGTGCTCTCGGTGTTCAACCCGTTCGCCCCCGGGTCGGCCGGATCCAACATCCGCCTCCAGGTGCGCTTCCTGTTCGTGGACGATTCGATCCAGTTGCCGCTGCAGACGCTGGCGCCGGGCGAGCGGCTCGACCTCGATGTCTCCATGCTCGACCAGGTGACCAGCGTGATCGGGCGCGGCCCGGAACACGAACATTACACCATCGCCGTCACGACTTTCGCGGTAGACGGCGGTGTAACGGCGGGCTTCTTCGGGATCCCGGCGTCGCTCGCCCGCTACGACAGTTTGGGGGCCGCTGCTATGGTGACGCTGCCGTCGCTGTTCAGCGTGGCCGCAGGCGGGATGCTGGACCCGTTCACCCCGCTCGACGACCCGATCTACGACGGCGGCACGGGAGGGTGATGCGCGAGATGGGGCCGGCGCCGGCGGGCCCCGTCACGCCCCGTCGCCGGCCGGTCGCGGCGGGGGCGTCAGCCGCTTGATCAGGCGCATCGCGCCGCGCAGCGGGGCGCGCACCGGACCCGGGAGCCGGCGCAGGCGCCGGTGCAGGGCGTTGTGCCAGCGCACCGCCACCATCGAGTCATACTCGTCGCGCACGCGCCACAGATACTGCAGCGGGATCGGGAAGCCCGTCTCATCAATCCAGTTGCAGTCGAACTGCCG
>CAYMJK010000439.1:0-2803 GCA_964390535.1 uncultured Phycisphaeraceae bacterium
CGAGGAACTTCCCGGAACCGGCGCCGGCGAAGAGGCGGGAGGCGCCTCCCCCGGCGTCGCCGCTGCGGGCGTGGGTGCGCCGCGGGCCGATCCCTGGCTCGGCTTCAAGGACGCCCTGGCGAACAGCATCGTCATCACCACGCTCTGCATCGTCGGCAACGTGCTGAGCTGCAGCCTCGTCGGCTACGCCTTCGCCCGGCTGCGGTTCCGCGGCAGCCGCGGGCTGTTTCTGATCACGCTGGCGACGATGATGCTGCCGCAGCAGGTGACGATGATTCCGCTCTTCCTGGTCTTCCGCGGGCTGGGCTGGCTGGACACGATCCTCCCGCTGGTGGTCCCGAGCTTCTTCGGCACGGCCTTCTTCATCTTCATGTTCCGGCAGTTCTTCGCGCAGCAGCCGGAGGAGATCCTGGAGGCGGCGCGAATCGACGGCGCCAGCGAACTCGGCGTCTGGTGGCGCATCATGCTGCCGATCTGCAAGCCGGTCGCTGCGGTGACGGCGATTTTCACCTTCATCTGGACCTGGAACGACTTCCTCGGCCCGCTGATCTATCTGCAATCACCGGAGAAGTTCACGCTGGCGCTCGCGCTGAACACCTTCAAGAGCCAGTTCGGCGGCGTGCGGGATGCCCACCTGCTCATGGCGGCATCGGTCGTGACGATGATCCCGTGCATCGTGCTCTTCCTGGCAGCTCAGCGGCACTTCGTGCGTGGGCTGAACCTGGGCGCGGTCAAGGGGTGATCAAAGTTCAAATCCGGAAGGGGAGAGATCCACAGATGACACAGATGCGGAACACAGATACGACATCTTTGTCCCCCATCTGCGGCATCTGTGGTTACTTCGGCCCGGTCAATTGATGGGCAGCCGGGGGCGCAGCGGCCGACGCCCGGAGGAGTTGATCGAGCGGCGGCGTCATGATGGGCAGGGGGCTGCCGCGGATCTCGTCGAGCGTCCACCATCGGGCCTCGCGGAGCCAGCGCTGCTCGTCGCCGCTGAGGTTTGAGAGATCGAGCGCGCACGCCTCGCCGCGGGGGATGCGGGCGACCAGGAACCGCTCGACCATCAGCGTGAGCCTGCCGCGGCAGAGCAGGGGGCGCTGCCAGCTCGCGACCGGGCCATCGATGCGCGCGCACGTGACGCCCACCTCCTCGCGCAGCTCCCGCATCGCGCACTGCTCGTGCGTCTCTCCCGGCTCCAGCCCGCCGCCGGGCGTGGCCCAGTACTCCAGCAGGCCGGGCCGGGCGGGGTCGATCGGCACATCATCGCGGCAGCGGAGAAGGCAGATGCGGTCGTCGGCATCCAGGAGCAGGATGCGAGCGGTGTGGCGCGCGGGGAGCAACATGCGCTATCGTACTCGGGCGGCACGGGCCTCTGGGCCAAGCCCGCCGTCGACCCGCGCGTACACCCGGCGCAGGCGCGGACGCGGTTCGCCCGGGCCGGGCCAGGCGAATGGGAGCCTGCGAAGCGCGATAGGAGGCTCGATGCGCGTTCTGCGGCCGCGGCGATTCTGGACTCCGCTGTACATCCGTGACCGGCTGGCGCTGGCGGCCTGGCAGCGACGGCGCCCCGACGCCCCGTGGCTTGCGCCTCGCGCTGTATCATTTCTGGATCAGGTCCTGCGCCCGTCGGACGTTGTGGTGGAGTTCGGCTCCGGGCGGAGCACCCTCTGGTTCGCCCGGCGGGTGCGATACGTTGTGAGTGTCGAGCACAATCGGGACTGGTACGGCAAGGTGGGCCGGCAGTTGGAGGCGGCGGGTGTCCGCAACGTGACCTGCGTCTATGCGCCGAATGCGCCGGGGACATACGCCCGGGCTGCCGAGGCTGCGCTCCTGGCCTACGGGGACACCGCGACGATCGCGCTTGTCGATGGGCGGCAGCGCGACGAATGCGCCCTCTGGGCGCTCGACCACCTGGCCCCGACAGGGCTGCTGATCATCGACAATGCGGAACGGTATCTCCCGGGGCCAAGTTGCGGCCCGGCCTCAATCGGCCCGGGGGCGCCACCAGCGTCCGACCTGTGGCAGCAGTTTTCCGAGCGGACGTGCGGGCTGCGGCGGATCTGGTTCGAATCGGGCGTTTCCGAGACCCTGGTGTTCTGGCTCGAACCTGGCGGCTTTACGAGGGCGTCGGAATCGTCAGGCGTCGAAGCGCGTGCGGCGCCTGCTCCATCGAAGTGACGCGGAATCTGCGCACCCACGAGCAGTCTTCGCCCGGCTCCAACTCCGCCGCCGGGCTCACTCCGCGGCCCCCGGAATCCTGACGCCGCACTCCCGCGCGCACTCGATCGCCTCCTCATACCCCGCATCCGCGTGCCGCATCACGCCGAGGGCGGGGTCGTTGGTGAGCACGCGCTTCAGCCGCGCTGCCGCCTCGGGCGTGCCGTCGGCGACGATCACCTGACCCGCGTGCTGGCTGTAGCCGATGCCGACGCCGCCGCCGTGGTGGAAGCTGACCCAACTCGCCCCGCTGACGGCGTTGACCGCAAAGTTGAGCAGGGCCCAGTCGCTGATGGCGTCCGACCCGTCCTTCATGCCCTCGGTCTCGCGGTTCGGGCTCGCGACGCTGCCGCAGTCGAGGTGGTCGCGGCCGATGACCAGCGGCGCCTTGACCTTGCCGTCGCGCACCAGCTCGTTGAAAGCGAGGCCGACCTTCGCCCGCTCGCCGTAGCCGAGCCAGCAGATGCGCGCCGGCAGCCCCTGGAACGCGATCCGCTCGCGGGCCATGCCGATCCAGCGGCGGAGATCGGGGTCGTCGGGGACGATCTCGAGCACGATGCGATCGGTCTCCGCGATGTCCGCCGGG
>CAYMJK010000440.1:0-3405 GCA_964390535.1 uncultured Phycisphaeraceae bacterium
GTTGTCGGTCTCCATCTCCAGCACGCGGGCGTACTTCTCGCGAGCCTCGGGCAGACGGTTCATCTCGACGAGTAGCTCGGCGAGATCGAGGATGGTGTCGATGTCGCCGGGGTCGAGTCGCAGCTCGCGCAGGTAGAGCTGGCGGGCCCGCTCCAGCCGGCCGGTGGCGGCGTAGGCCTCCGCCAGCCGCGCCTGCACCTTCGGCATCTCGGGGTCGAGCCGCGCCGCCTCGCGCAGACACCAGACGGCCCGCTCGTGCTTGTACTGGTCGAGCAGGCTGTCGGCCATCTCGGCGTAGGCGTCGGCGCACTCGGGGTCGAGCTGCTGCGCCAGGTAGAACATGAGTTCGGCCTGCTCGTGCTCGCCGAGGTGGCGGTACGCGGCGATGCGGTGCGTGAAGGAGGCGGGGTCGGCCCCGTCTTCCTTCTCGGCCCGCTCGAACCACGCGAGCGATTCGGACGCCTGCCCGGCGCGGAGCAGATTGGCGCCGACCGCGAGCGCCACCTGCGTGTCCCCCTCGCCGAGGCTGAAGACTTCCGCGAAGGCGTTGGCGGCCTTCTGGTGCTCGCCGGCGGCCTCCAGCGTCAAGCCGAGGTTGTAGTGCCACTCGGGCTGATACGGATTGAGCGCGATGGCCTCGCGAAGCTCGGTCTCGGCCTCGCGCCACCGGCCCGCCTCGAACAGCTCGTGGGCCCGCTCGACGTGTTGTTCCGCATCAATCCAGTCGCTCATGGAAGCCTGCCGCCCGCCGCCCGAGGCCCCTGCCGTTCATCTAACGCGCCGCCGCGCCCAGTCTACGGGCAACGGGCAGCTTCAGCAATCCTATCTGAGCGCCCGCTCCTACGCTGGGCCCGATGCGCAGTTCTGGGACGATTCGACTCCACCTGCTCGCCCTCGGGGCCCTGTGCGCCATCACCTTCTTCGTCGGCCTCACGACCCACGGGCTCACAAATTGGCAGGAGGCTCAGCGGGCCCTGGTCGCCCGCGAGATGGCCGCCCGCGGGGACTGGCTCGTGCCCACCATTAACGGGGAGCCCTATCTTGCCAAGCCTCCCATGATCTACTGGGCTCAGCTCGCCCTGGCAGGGCTGCGGGGGGGCGAGCCGGGGGCCCTCGACCTTCGCCTAGCGGTTGCCTTGGCCGCGACGGTCGGCATCCTGGCGACCTATTTCATCGGCCGGCGGATCCTGGCCGACGCGCTGCCCGCCGAATCGGGGCCTGACGCCGCCCGGATCGGCGCCTTCTGGGCCGCGGCAACCCTTGGGACGGGCATCCTTTACGTGCGGTCGGGGCGGATCGGGGAGCTCGACATCCTGCTGGTCCCGTTCGTGGTGCTGGCGGTCGGGTGGGTGTGGGGGGTGGGGAAGAGAGCAGAGAGCACAGATCAGAGATCAGGCGTCAGGCCCCCGCTCACGCTGCCGCAGTCGCTTCTGGCCGCCCTGCCGGCGGCCGCCGCGGCGACGGGGGCGATCCTCACGAAGGGGCCTCCCGGGCTGCTGGTGATCGCCTTGGCGGCATACGGCTCGACGATCCTCAACAGCGCCTGGCGGGGGGACGCCTCGCCGCGGCGGGGGACGCGGGGGTGGATCGGGGCCGGAATGGGCCTCGCGGCGGCGATCGCCCTGTCGGTTGTGGCGGCGCCGGCGCCGGGCTCGGTGAATGAAGTACTCGGGCTGATGCTGCTCGCGGGCGGGCTCGCGTGGGTCGGGGCGGAGATTGCCCGGGCCAACTGGCCGGATGTCCTGCGGATCTGGAGCCGCACCCATCCGGTGATCGTGCTGGGGGTCCCGCTGCTCGCCCTCTGGGGGTGGAGCCGGCTGGTGGCCAGGCGGATCGGCGAGGAGGCCGTCCGGGCCGCCGCGGTGGACGAGGCGGGGGAGAACCTGCGGCTGTGGGTGCTCGAGTCGCCCGTGCGGAACCTGGAGGGGGCGGCGTACGGCGTCGGTCTCGCCTCGATCCTCGCGATCATCACGCTCATCTGGCTCGCGCGCCGCCGGCCGGCGCTTGGGCCGGGGTGGGCGGTGCTGGCGGCGTGGCTGGGACTGTCACTGCTGGCGTTCAGCGCGCTGGGCAAGGGAGTGCCGCGGTACCTGACGCCGGTGTGGCCTGCGATCGCGCTGGTCGGGGGGCTTGGTGTGGCGATGGCGGCGGGGGGAAAGTTCAGAGTTCAAAGTTCAAAGTTCAAATGGGGAGCGGAAGCGCGGCGGCTGCGGGTAGGGCTCGGCGTGACGGTCGCGCTGCTCGCCGTGGGGCAGGGGCTGTGGTACGGGTACGGCCGGGAGGCGCTGTATCCGTGGCGCTCGCCGCGGGCGCTGCTGGCGGAGCTTTCCGGCGCCGGATACAGCGCGAACGAACTGCCGCCGCTGACGCTGGACATCTGGACGCCGGCGCTGGATTACTACGCCGGCGCGCACGCGCAGTCATACGCCTCCGACGCCCCCTCGGTCGCCGTGGCGGGAGTGCATCCGCGCCCGCTGGAGCAACTGCGGGCGGATCTTGAGGCGGCGGCCGCGGCCGGCGCCCCTCACAGCCCATGGCGCATCATGCTGATCCGCGAGACGCCGCATCCGGAGGGCCCTGAGATCCCGCCGCTCGAGCGGCTGCACCGCGCCGGCCTGATGACGCAGACGCTCCCGGTGGAGAGCGAGTGGCGCATCGACAACAACCGCACGCGGGTGGTGGCGGTGCGCGTGGCGCCGGCGCCGGGGTGATGCTCTCGCGCGCACGGGGAAGAAGGAACTCACCACAGAGGCACGGAGGGCACAGGGACGGACATAGAGAGAGACATTGTGATTGGCGCTGGGCGGTGATTGCTGTCTGGCGGCGCGAATCCTCCGCGCCTCCGCGTGAGCCTCAGAAGAAATACCGCAGGCCGAACTCCGCCGCGACCATCTCCGTGTCCACCGACAGCATGTCTCGCTCGTCCTCGATGCGCCCGGCCGTGGACCAGCGCACGCCGCCGTAGAGCTGCGCGCTGTAGCCGACCGAGACCGTGAGCCCCGCCATCGCCTGCAGGAACACATCCTCGCTGCGCACGGCGACCGCCGCCCGCCCCGATCGCGAGCGCACCGCCATCTCGCTGGCCACGATGCCCACGCCGCCGCCCGCGTACACCCCGACCACGCTGATCAGATCCGGGGCATCCAGCAGCAGGTTGAGCGAGAACGTGTGCAGATCCAGGTCGCCATCGGCGATGCGCGGCCCGCCGGGGCTCAGCACCTCGTCGGTGGCGATGTTGCGATAGGCGTACTCGATCTCGAGGCTCACCGGGACATCGCCGAAGTGATGACCCATCGCCGCGTTGAAGCCATACCCGCGGTCGAACGTCACCTCGGAGACCTCGCCCTCTTCCTCCAGCCGCCCGTTCTCCTGCGGCTCGATCACCAGCCCGCCGATCCGCCCGTA
>CAYMJK010000441.1:0-7322 GCA_964390535.1 uncultured Phycisphaeraceae bacterium
CCGCTTCGGGGAGGGGCTGGACATCGAGCCGCCGGCGGGCGTGGAGGTCATCGGCTGGGCCTACGCCGACCCGCAGGCGGCGGGGGCGTACACGGGGCAGATCCTGAGCCCGGACATGCTCATCCTCATGGCGTATGTCGAGAAGGATCCGGTGATCGTGCTCATGGACCGCATCGGGGCCGACACGCGCCCGCGGCTGGCGCCGCAGAGCGAGCTGCGCATGTTCCGCAAGCGGCTGGAGGACTTCGTGCTGTACGAGGTGACGCCGCACGGGCAGCCTCGGCTGCTGCGGGAGTTCGTGGGGAAGTGACGAAAGAGGAACAATGATGAGTTGGAGGGGCGCGAGCGGGGGCCGCTCGCGATGTCAATCGCTCGTCTCGTCCGTCATTTTCCGCACCGCCTTGAGAACCTCCTCGGCGTGGCCGGGGACCTTGACCTTGTCCCAGCGGCGCGCGACCTTGCCATCGGGGGCGATGAGGTAGGTGGTGCGCGCGACGCCCATGTAGATCCGGCCGTACATCGACTTCTCCTGCCACACGCCGTACTTGGCGCAGACCGGCGGGACGCCGTCGGCGCCGGGCTCGTCGGCGAGGAGCGTGAAGGGGAGGTCGTGCTTGTCGGCGAACTTGCGGTGCGACTTCACGCCGTCGGGGCTGACGCCGAGGACATGCGCCCCGATCTTGCCGAAGCGCGGGAGCAGATCGCGGAACTGGCAGGCCTCGGCGGTGCAGCCGCTGGTGTCATCCTTCGGGTAGAAGTAGAGCACGACCGGGGCGCCGGCGAAGTCCTTGAGCGAGATCTTCTCGCCGACCTGGTCGGGCAGGGTGAACGCGGGGGCCTTCTTGCCTTCGTCGATCATGCGGGAAGGTAGCCGTGCCGCGCGCTGCGGAACGGGCGACCCGTCGCGGGCGTCAGCCCAGCGTCCAGCGCACCAGCAGCCAGAGCAGCGTCGCGCCTGCCGCCGCTGCCATGAGCCATTGCGGCCAGAGGGGGCGGGCGTCGCTCGGCCGGGGCGCCGGGCGGACCAGCGAGAGCATGCCGCGGGCGCGCGGGCCGAGGGGCGCCTCCCCGCTGCGGGCGGCATCCTGAACGATGGCGAGGACGAGATTGGCGTCGAACGGACGCAGGCCCAGGTGCTGGCCCATGGCGACGAGGGCCCGGCGGCGCTCGGGGCGGAGGATCGCGGCGTGGCCGCCCTCGAGTTCGGCGGCGGTCCGGGCGGCGAGGGCCCAGCGTGCGTCGTCGGTCGAGAGGGCCGCGGCAGCACGGTTCTCGAGTTCGACGCGGGCGCGGGCCTCCCAGGCGCGGGCTTCGCTGTTGCGCCGGGGCGACGGCGTGGCGTCGGCGCAGCGCTCGTCGGTGACGAGTCGCAACACGGCCGGGGCTGTCTGCGCCTGGGTCATGGTCGGGGAATTCGCTGCACATGGCGCGCCGGAGACGGTGCGACCCCCGCCGCTACCCTTGGAGCCCGCCAGAGCGAGACGAATGGGAGAGATGAAGGATACGACCGGCCGCGACGAACCCCTGCCGGAAGTGCGCGCGCAGCAGGGACCCGAGGAGGTGGTAGCGCATCTGGAGGAGGCGGCGCGGCGGGGGAAGCTGCCGGAGTTCGAGGCGGGGGGGGTGGGGTTGTTCTCGGTCCTTGCGTACGGGACGCCGTTTGACGCCGATCTGATCGGGGAGGTGGTGGGGGATGAGGGGGCCGAGACCCGCCGCGGAGCGTCGGGCCACCCTTCGGGGACGCGGCTGCGGTTCCGGCTGCGGTTCCAGCGCCGGATGCCGGTGATCTTCGGGGCTCTGCTCGTGCTGACGGTGGAGCCGGGGCGGTACTTCATGGACGAGTTTCTGGCGACGTTCGTGCCCTCGCTGCACGGGCACATCCCGACATGGTGGTGGTGGTATCCGCCGACGATCATCTCGATCCCGTGGCTGTGGCGCTCGTGGATGCGCAAGAGCCGGCGGACAGCGCGGGCGAGCGCGCTGGAGCGGATCGAGACGGTGCGGGAGATCCTCGGGGCGCGGAACTGAGAACCCGTCCCTCGGACGGAACTTCACCACAGAGGCGCAGAGATCACAGAGAAAGACACAGAGGGAAACAGGGCGAGAAAGACGTCGCGACATTGCGCATCGGGCCATCATTGGTCAGCCCTCATCTGCGATTTGCCAACTTGCGATTTGCTATTTCGCCGGCGCCTCCGGCGGCGCGATCGGGAGTTGGTCCATGCCGGGGAGGGCCTGGAAGGTTCCATTGCGGGCGACGCGCATCTGGCCGGTGTCGAGCAGGTAGCGGAGGACGGCGTTGCGGAGGTTGGTGACGGCCTGGTCGCGGGCGTTCTCGGCATCCGCGAGAGCGTTGAGCGTGTTGACGCGATCCTGGGCGTCGACCTCATCGGGCTTGAGGCCCTGCTCCTCCTGGCGCAGCTCGTTGATGCGGACGCGCTCCTCGGCGAGTATGAGCTGGTAGCGCGCGATCTCGACAGCGCGCACGGCCTGCCGCACATCGACCACGACGTTGTCGCGGGCCTGGTCGTAGCTGCGGATCTGGCGGTGAAGGTCGATCTGCGCTGCGCGGACGCCGAGCCGCTCGATCTCGCGGTCCAGCGGGAGGCTGAGGTTCAGGCCAGCGGAGTAATTGAGTTCGCCGTGATCGAAGCTGGCGCTGCCGACATCGCGGTCGGGATCGGTGGGGACGCCGACGCTGCCGGTGAGGTCGAGATCGGGGAGCGTGTTGTTCTCGGCGATGTCCACGCCGCGGCGGGCGTCGTCGATGCGGTCGCGCTGGTTCTGGAGGTCGAGCCGGTAGAGGAGGCCGCGCCGGGTGGCCTCGCTGATCGGGATGTCGGGCTCGGGGACCTCGAACTCGAAGGGAAGGATCGCGACCGGCTGATCGACCTCGAGGCCGAGGCGGACCTTGAAGCGATCGAGCGCCACGGTGTAGCTCTCGCGCCGGTTGACGAGAGACGCCCGCGCGCTGAGCACATCGGTGCGCGCGATGTTGACCTCGAACTGCGCAACCTCGCCGGCATCAAAGCGGGCCTGGAGCTGCTCTTCGAGCCCGATGGCGCTGATGAGGCGGCGCTCCTCGTTGCGGATGGCCGCCTGCGCCTGCAGGAGATCGAAGTAGTCGCTGGCGATGTCGACGAGGAACTGACGGCGGAAGCGTTCGAAGTTGCGGGCGGCGTAGACGAGGCTGCGCTCCGCCTGGATGCGGCCTTCGCGGGCGACGGTCCCGGCGCCGCGGAGGAGGGGGATGGCGGCATCAAGCGCCAGTTCGGAGGACTGACGGTAATCGTCGGTGGCGGCCTCGCGGAGCTGTTCGGAGGCTTCCCAGATCCAGCTCGCGGCGACTTCGCCGCCCCAGGGCAGCCGCTGCGTGAGGCGGAGGTCATTGATGAGGCGGGCGGTGTTGTCGTAGCTGCCATCGCGGGCGCCGCCGGCGATGGAGAGGGAGGTGTCGTTGAAGAGGCGCGGCCCCCAGCGGTGGCGCTCGATGAGCAGGCTGATGGCGGCGAGCAGGTACTCCTCCTCGGCGTTGAGGAAGTCGCGGGCGGAGCGTTGGGCTGACTGGAAGGCGGACTCGAGCGTCAGCGGGAGGGCCGCCTCCCCGCGCTCGGGGACTGCCGGCAGCGGGCCGAGAAGGGACTCGTCGATGAGGACGCTCAGGCGATCCTCGACATCGCGGGCTTCGCTGGCGGCGTTGAAGACCAGCTCTTCGGCGGTGGGATTGATCGTCTCCGGGACGGGCTCGGCCTGATCGGGGGCTTCGGCGACATCGGGATCGCGAAAATCGGCCTCGGGAGCGGGAATGTCGGGGTCCAGGGCGCTGGCGCGCTCGGCGACGACGCGGCTGACCTTGCGATCGACATCCGACATGTTGGAGCAGGCGCTGGCCAGCAGGCAGCAGACGAGGCAGAGGAGCAGCGGGCGCATGGTGTCTCCGGCAGTCGGGCGAGGATGCGGGCGTGAGCAGGCGGGCCTGGGGGCTTCGGGGGCTGGTGGACGGGACGCTTCCGGGCGCCTGAGTGTACCGGCGCGACAGCGTGGAGTTGAGCCCGAAGTGAGTCTGGAAGTTGAGTCTGGGCTTCGGGGCGCCTATGCTTGCGGTTCATGTTCGCCCGCCGCGCCAGGCGGGCTTGAGACGAAATACTCGCCGACGCGGCATTGCCCCCGCGGGCGGGATTCTCCAACGCCGGAGCCACCTTCTCGATGCCAACGGTGACGTTCGACGGACGCAGCTTCATGCTCGACGGCCGCCGGGTATGGCTCGTGAGCGGACAGGTGGCGTATGGCCGGATCCCGCGGGAGCACTGGGCCGACAGGATTCACGCGGCGAAGCTCGCGGGGCTCAACACGATCGAAACGCCCGTCTTCTGGAGCCAGCACGAGCCCCGGCCGGGGCAGTTCGATTTCACCGGCGACAACGATCTGCGGCACTTCGTGCAACTGGTGTCGGAGGCGGGGCTGTGGCTGATTTTGCGCCCCGGCCCGTACATTGGGGAAGATCGGGACTTCGGGGCGCTGCCGACATGGCTGATGAGCCTGAACGCTTCGGAATTGCGCACCGCGAGCGGGCCGTTCCTGGAGGCGTGCTCTCGGTACATCACGGCGGTGGCGGATCAGGTGCGCGATCTTCAGGCGCCGAGCCCCGGCAAGGGCGGCCCGATCCTGCTGGTGCAGAACGAATCGGGATGGACGTGCGGCGCCGAGGAGCTTGCGCAGAAGTATCTCGGTGAACTGAGCCGGTATCTGCGCGAAGCGGGCATCGTCGTTCCCACGATCAACGCGAACAACCTGTGGGCCGGCGTCGAGGGAGAGATCGACTGCTGGACTGGCGACAGCCAGATGCTGTCTCATCTGCGGCAACTGGCGCAGGTGCGCCCGGATCACCCGCGCCTCGTCATCGCGTTTCACACGACCGAGGCGGGGGTATGGGGGCAGGATCGTCCGGATGGGCCGACGCCGGCGCAGCTGCAGCGGCGGCTGGCCGAGACGCTGGCGGCGGGGGGGCAGTTCAACCTTGCGCCGTTCCACGGGGGCACGAACTTCGGCTTCGGCGGCGGGAGGCTGCCGCGGGGGCGGGGGGCGTTCGCCGTGACGGGGCGCGAGGGGCCGCTGGGCGAGGCCGGGGGGCCGGGGGCGAGCTACGGGCTGGTGCGCCGGATCTGCACATTCGCCTCGCGCTTCGGTCGGACGCTGGCGGCGATCGATCCGGAGTTCCGGCCGGTGACGCTGGACACGGGCGCCGACGAGTCACGTCTGCAGAAGGCGAGCCGACAGCGGCCGCAGGCAATCAGCGTGGTGCACGCGCGGGGCTCGCAGGGGAGCGTGGCGATGGTGTTCGGGCCGGATCCCGAGAGCCGGCCGAAGCGCGGCCCGGGAGGGAGCGCCAGTGTGCTGCTGCCGGACGGATCGAGCCTGCCGGTGCACTTCGGCGACCAGTCGGTGCTGTGGGTGCTGCTAGATCTGAATCTGACGCCGCGGGCGACGCTGGATTACTCGAGCTTCTGCGCCCTGGCGCAGGTCGGGGACATCTTCGTGTGCTACGGGCCGGCGGGGGCGCCGGGGGTGGTGAGCGTGAACAGCTCGCCGCTGAACGTGACGGCGCCGAAGGGGCGCACGCCTGTGGTGATCACGCACGAGGGCGTACACATCGTGGTGTGCAACGAGTCGCAGGCGGACTGCGCGTTCGTGGTGGACGACGGTGTGATCGTCGGGGCCGCGTGGGTGCGGGCCGACGGGGCGCCGGTGGCGCCTCCCGGGGCGAAGACGTGCGTGCGCATCGGGCCGGACGGGCGCATGACGACGCTGAACTTCGCCGACTCGCCGCGGCGGACGGGGCGGGTGAGCCTGGGCGGGTGGTCCGCGGCGGAATGCGACGACTACTTCAGCGGGGAGAGCCCGCGGTTCGCGGCGATCGACGGGCCGGAGGATCTGAGCCGGCTCGGCGCCCCGAGCGGGTACGGGTGGTACCGGCTGCGGATGAAGACGACGACGGCGAAGCGGGCTGCGGTCTCGTGCCCGAGTTCGGGGGACCGGCTGCACTTCTTCAAGGAGGGTGAGCTGCTGGCGGTGGTGGGGTCAGCGCCGGGGACGGTCGATCACACGCTGCTCTCGCTGACGAAGGGGGAGAACACGATCGTCGTGCTCGCCGACAATCTCGGGCGGGTGAGCGGCGGGCCGCGCTTCGGGGAGCGCAAGGGGCTGTTCGGCGCGGTGTGGGATCTGAAGCCATTCCGCGCGGGGCGAGCGACAATCGAAACCGGGGCGCCGATCTACCCGCTCAAGTTCCGGGCGCCTCTCTGGGATGTGCACGAGGCGGATGTCACCAGCGCCGACCGGCTGACGTGGGCCTTCGCGCACCGGAAGAAGACGCCGCTGTTCATCTCGATCGAGCCGGGGCTCGGGCGAGGGATCGTGCTGATCAACGATGCGCCCTCGCTCTGGTTCGGACTGGCGGGGCTGGAGCGCGAGCAGCTCGATGGCGAGGCGCTGAAGCGCGGCAACAACACCGTCGCGATCACGCTGCTGGACCACGACCCGGCGAACCCGCGCGAGGAGGACTCGCTGACGGTGCTCAAGTCGATGCCGACGGGCGTGCGGTTCGAGGAGGGGGCGGCGAGCTTCACGGATAACGCGTCGTGGGCGTTTGCCAAGTGGGAGCCGCCGGCGCCGTCGCGCTATCAGGACGCCTCCAAGGGGGCGCTGCGCCGCCGGCCGGGGCCCACGTGGTGGCGCACGGCCTTCACCGCCGGGGAGTCGGATGCGCCGCTGATGGCGGATCTGTCGGGCATGACCAAGGGGCAGATCTACATCAACGGCCGTCACCTCGGGCGGTACTTCGTCGCCGAGCCGGGGGGCAAGGGTGTGGGGCCGCAGTCGGAGTACTTCATTCCGGGCTCGTGGCTGCGCGGGGGCTCCGACAACGAACTGCTCCTGTTCGACGAGCACGGGGCGGCGCCGACGCGGGTGCGGCTGCATTACGAGTCGCAGGCGACGCCGATTCTGGCGTAGGCGGACGGCAGCGGCTGAGGGAGCCCTCGATGAGCAGCGCATGGCAGCGAGCGGCCTCTCTGGCAGCGCGGGCCCATGCGGGGCAGATGCGCAAGGATGGGGCAACGCCGTACGCGGCGCACCCGTTCCGCGTGGCGATGATCGTGCGGCACATCTTCGGGTGCGATGACGAGGCGGTGATCACCGCCTCGCTGCTGCACGACACGATCGAGGACACCACCGTCGACTACGACGAGATCGCCGACGACTTCGGGGCCGATGTCGCGGATCTGGTCGCCGCGATGACGAAGAACATGGCCCTGCCCGAGGCC
>CAYMJK010000442.1:0-4906 GCA_964390535.1 uncultured Phycisphaeraceae bacterium
GAACGCCTTCGCCGCCGGCTGCCCCTGAGCTGCGGCGGACAGCCGAAGCGCCCGCCGGCGGCGGGAGGCCCATCCCGCCACGCGGCCCCGCGCCGGGCGCGGCCGTCCGCGGATCCATGAGAATCGCCGGCCGCAGCGCCGCCTCCCCCCGGCCGCCGGAGGCCACAGCTCCGCGCCCAGCACCACCGAGCCGGCATCTGCCCGCTCACCCCCCCCCGGCCGCGGCGTCCCACCACCTGCTCCGACCACCCGGCCCGCGGGCATGAAAACACGGTGCGGCCGGGTCGCGCTGGCGACCACGGCCCCCGCCCGTCGATCAGGGCCGCCTTGGTCGAGGAAACGCCGAAATCGATCCCGAGCAGCCGGAGCATCAGCCGGAGGATATCCGGACTCCGAACGGCCGACGAACATGGAAAAAGGTCTTGCAGCCGGAGGCAGATGCCGGTAGCATGAGCCGTGGGTCCCTGGCGCCGCGACCCGGAGGTCGCTGCGTCCATCTCGCACTTGGAGGGGGCTCTGAGGGAATCAGCCATGCATTTCGTTCGTCCTGCCCGCCTCGCTGCACTCGCGGGGCTGCTCTGCGCCTCGACGCTGAGCGCTCAGATGTTGTTCGCGGATGCCGACCCCAACGCCCCGGCGCCGCAGGCGTCCGGCTCCGTGTTCGACGCCCTCGGCGACCCCGTCGAGGCGTTCGACCTCACGGCGGCCACCACCAACAATCGCTGCCTCGGTATCGAGCACGCATTCGGCTACTACTGGGTGTCCGGGTCGCTGGCGGCGGCCGCAGACCAGCAGTTCATCTACCAGTTCGATGAGGACTGGAACCTCGTGAATACCTTCCCGCAGGTCACCAACTCGCCCTCGCCGGCCTTCTGGGGCCACCGCGACGGCGCTTCAGACGAGTCGACGAACCGGCTCTACTTCGGCCAGGAAGGCGGCGAGTTCACCACCTACGAGTATGACGACTCCACCGGCATGCTCACGCACGTGTCCACGGATGTCTACCCGGTGCTCGGCGTCATCCGCGCGCTGGCCCGCAACCCCAACAACGGTCACTTCTTCACCAAGAACTTCGGCGGGTCCATCATCGAGTTCGATGAGGACGGGACCTTCATCAACGAGTTCTTCGACACCGCCTCCACCTACGGCATGGCGTGGGACAGCCTCAACGACACCCTCTGGCTGCACGCCACCGGCGGCACCGGTCCCTTCGGCCACTACGTCTTCGAAATCGATCCCACCACCGGAATCGCCACGGGCAGACAGTTCAATGCCGACGAGATCAGCCCGCCGGGAACCACCGCCAGCATCGTCGGCGGCTTCACCATCGTCGGTGACAGTGAACTCTTCGTGGTGCTGGGGCAGGGAACCCCGAACGACTTCGCCGGTGTCTACGAGGGCGAGAACTTCAGCGGCGTGTGCTACGCCGACTGCGACGACAGCGGCGGCCTCGATTTCTTCGACTTCCTCTGCTTCCAGAACGCGTTCGCTGCCATGGAGCCCTACGCCGACTGCGACATGAGCGGCGGTCACGACTTCTTCGACTTCCTCTGCTTCCAGAACGAGTTCGCCGCCGGCTGCCCCTGAGCAGCGCTTGATTCAGGCGGATCCGTAACAGACGATTGCGCAGGCGGCGGGCCACAACCTGGCCCGCCGTCGCTTTTTTGCGCCGCTTCTCTGCTTCAGCGGCTACGACGCCTCCATCGCCTCCCGCGCCTGCGCCGCCCACGCGCTCCCCGGATCCAGCCGCAGATACGCCTGCCAGTGCGCCCGCGCATCGGCGTCGCGCCCCAGCCGCACCAGGCACGACGCGAGGTTGAAGTGCGCATCGGCGAATGACGGATCCGCCGCCAGCGCCCGCCCGAGCGCATCCGCCGCCGACCGCAGCGCCCCCTGCTCCTCGAGCACATCCCCGAGGTTGTACCACGCCAGCGCGTGTGCCGGCTCGATGGCCGTCGTCACCCGGTAGATCTCCTCTGCGCCATCCAGCCGCCCCTGCGCGCGCAGCGCGTTCCCGAGGTTGAACCACGCGTCCGCTCGCCCAGGCTCGCGGGCGGCAACACCGCGGAACGCCTCCGCCGCCTCCTCGAACCGCTCCTCGGCCTCCAACCAGCAGCCGCGCTCGAAGATCTCCTCCGGCGTCTCGCTCCGGATGACGATCGGCGCCGTGGCGCCGGGCTTCCGCCCGATGTCTGCCTCCGCGCTTGCAGCGCTATCGCCAGCGCCCCCCGCGCGCTCCGGCCCCCGCTCGAAATCCATCACCTGCTGCCCGGACGGATCCAGCAGTGCATCCCCGAGCGCCGCCAGCAACTGGCCATCCTCCGACGCGATCAGGTTGAGCTGGCTCAGCGGCCGCTCCGTCCCCGGGAGCGTCGCCGCCAGCCGCGCCAAACTCTCCTGGATCACCCGCGGCCGCACGCCTCGCGCAGCGAGCTGCGCCAGCGTCTGCGCCGACACGATGTCCTGAAAGTCGTACCGCCCCTCGGCGTCCGCGTGCACCAGCCCGAACCGCTCCCACCGCCGGATCGTCTCGGCGCTCACGCCCGACAGCCCCGCCATCCGCTCGATATCGAATGTCTTGGCCGTCTCCTGCGGCTCGGCCAGCCCCGCCATTTCCCGGAAGCGCGCCTCGCTGACGATCCCGATCGGCCCGCCGCGACCGCGCATCTGCTCCGCACGCAGCAGCTTCGCGCTGAGCCGCCCATCCTCCGCCAGCGGCCACCCGCGCATGCCGATCACGAGCAGTGTGCACCGCCGGGTGACATCCTCCAGCGGCTCGGCGCCGGCGCTGCGCACCAGTTCCTGCGCCTCCCGGCGCGACATCGACGCCAGCCGGCCGGTGAAGGCCACGCGCTGCCCCCGGAGGCTCTGTGCGGCGGGATGCTCCGTCATCGCCGTCATGCTGTCGCCCGGCCCCTTCGCGGCGGCGCCCGGCGGGCCTCCTGCCCGCGCAATCCCTGGCTACGCCCGCTTCTGCTTCGTCTTCTTCTTCTCCGCCGGCTGCACGCTCTTCGCCGCCGGCTTCTTCGCCGGCGCCTTCTTCGTCGACTTCGAGGCGGCCTTCTTCGCCGTCGTGGGGGGCTTCGACCGCTCGGCCCGCTCCTCCTCAACCGCCTCAACGCTCTGGCGCAGGGCGTCCATGAAGTTGAAGCTCCGCGGCGCCTCCTCATCGGCGACGACCACCGGCTCCTGCCCCTCGACCTTCGCCTTCACGATCTCGAAAAACTTCTCCTGATACCGGTCGGTGAACTCCGACGGATCGAACGTCGACGCCTTCTTCTCCATGATGCTCGAGGCCAGCGCGAGCTGCTCCTCGTCCACCTTCTCGATCTTGATGTCCTTGAACAGATCCTCCGCCGACCGCACCTCCCCCGCGTATCGCAGCGTCGTCAGCAGGAACCCGCGCCCCTCCGGCTGCAGCGCCACGATCCGCTCGCGCCCGTACATCACCACCTTGCCGATGCCGACCTTCCGCGCCCGCTTCATCGCCTCGCGGATCACGTTGAACGGCTCCTCGGCCACCTTCCCATCCGGTCCGAGGTAGTACGGGCTGTCCACGTACAGCGGGTCGATCTCGTCGGCGTCCACGAACTCCACCAGTTCGATCGTCTTGTTGCTCTCCAGCCGGATCTTGTCCAGATCCTCCTGCTCGACGATGACGTAGCTGTCCTTCTCGTACTCATAGCCCTTCACGATCTCGTCTCGACCCACCGGCCCGTGCACCGGGCACACGAGCTGATTGCGGATGCGCTGGTGGCAGTCCTTGTGCAACTGGTTCATCGACACCTTGCCGGCGCTCTCGGTCGCGGCGTACAGCCGCACCCCGAAGCTCACCAGCGAGAGCCGCAACTGCCCTGTCCACATCGCCCGTGGCGCCATCCGCATGCTCCTGGGGCCGCCCGTCCGACCGCGACCCGCAACCGAATATATCGTGCGGGGTTGCCCATCGGCCATCCGGCCCGCCCAGCCCTCGAGATAACCGCAACTGGACCTACGCGCCGTTCTGCCACATCCGAACATCCTCCGATCATCCCGCCATGGCCAGACGAGCAGAAGATGTCGGCGACAACCTCGCGAGCTACCGCGACAAGCGCGACTTCTCCCGCACGGCCGAGCCCGCCGGCGACGAGGGCGCCGCCCCCCGCAGCCCCGCCGGCCGCCTCTACTGCATCCAGAAGCACGAGGCCCGCCGCCTCCACTACGACCTCCGCCTCGAGGTCGATGGCGTCCTCAAGAGCTGGGCCGTCCCCAAGGGCCCCAGCCTTGATCCCGCGCAGAAGCCGCTGGCGGTGCAGACCGAAGACCACCCCATCGAGTACGGCGGCTTCGAGGGCGTGATTCCCGCTGGCCAGTACGGCGCGGGCACGGTGATGCTGTGGGACATCGGCGAGTGGGAGCCGCTGAGCGATCCGGTGGAGGGGCTCGCGAAGGGCGACTTCAAGTTCCGCCTGCACGGCCAGAAGCTCCGCGGCGACTGGGTGCTGGCGCGCATGAAGGGCAGGGGGCGGAAGGGAGAAGAGGATGACAAGAACTGGCTGCTGATCAAGAAGAAGGATGGCGAAGCGCGCCCACTGAGCGACTTTGACATTCAGGCCCACGAGCCGCGCAGCGCCCTCACCGGCCGCACCATGCGCGAGATCACCGCCGACCCCCAGCGCGAGTGGACGCGCGAGGGTGAGCGCCCCGCGCCCGGCGCAGCGGGTAGCCCCTCGCTCCGCGGGGGGCGGGATGCAAGCGACGTCAACGCTGCGGAGGATCCCGCGACATCGCGCCCCGATCTCGAGGCGCCCCCGGCGGAGCCAGGGGCTACCCAGGGCGCGCGCAAAGCCCGCATGCCCGCCACCATCAAACCACAACTCGCCATGGCCGCAGGCCAGGCCCCCGAGGGCGATGACTGGCTGCACGA
>CAYMJK010000443.1:0-9281 GCA_964390535.1 uncultured Phycisphaeraceae bacterium
GAAAAGCACAAAGCACACATCGGGCGCCCGCTTCGCGGGCCTCTCTTTGGCGTGCGCGGAACACCGTGCCCCCGCCAGCGGGCGTTTCTCCGGATTTGTGCTTTGTGCTTTTCGCTTTGAGCTTTACGCGCAGCGGCTTACCGCGCAGCGCGGATCCACGCCCCCATCGCCACGGCCCCGATCATGTTGCTCACCAGGTCCCAGCCGGTGTTCTCGTAGCCGCCGACGTTGGTGTCCGGGAGCGTGAGGGTCGCGATGAACTCGACGACCTCGTTGGCTGCGCCGAGGCCCATCCCCATGAGCACGGCGCCGATGACGATGCCGGTGGTGGGGCGGGTCCGTTTGTGCGTCCGCCCCGTGATCGCCGCGCTCAGGCATTCCCAGCAGACCATAGTCGCCACCGCGAAGCCGAAGACGTGCGTCACCTGGTCGTACTTCGGCAGCCACTCGACCGGCCGCCAGTTGTACAGCACCTGCCCCCCGCCGATGTCCACGTTCCCGCCGGCGAGGTGCATCAGGGCCCACGCCAGCAGGCCCAGCACCGCCGCCTGCGACAGCCGCACCCGCCGGTCCAGCGCCAGCACCGCCCCCGCCAGCAGGACCATCACGACGCCGTAGAACAGAAACTCGGCGTTCCCGCGCCGCAGCGCGATTATCGAGAAGCCGATGAGCGCCACAGCGAAGATCACCGACGCGATCGTCCGCGTCTGATCCCACCCCGATCTGCCACCTTCCCCAGCCATCGGAAGCCCTATCGGCCGCGATCAGCCACGCGGATGACGAATCGCAGGCCCGACCACACCTCGCTGATGGCGCACACCTTGTTGTCCACCAGTCCCGCCTCGAGCCCGATGCGCCGGACGATGCCCTCGCCGAGGTCGGTTTCGACGCCGGACGCCTGCTTCGGCCAGGCGATCCACAGGCCGCCCGCCGGCGCCAGCCGCCTCGCCGCAGCAGCAAATCGCCGCTCCAGATCGGCCGCCGAGCGCGGGAAGAGCACGATCACATCCAGCCCGGCAGCGCGGAGCCCGTCGGCGACCCGCACATCCGCGGGCAAGGGCTCGAGCAGCCCCCGCATCTCCGGCGGCGCCTGCGCCAGCGCGACGCGAGCGCCCGGCTTGATCCCCAGCTTCTTCGCCAGCGGCGTCTGCGAATATCCGGCCATGGAAGCAGCGTACCCTCTCCCGGAAGTACCTCGAAGCAGGCGCCAGCGCTGCCGCAGGCGCCCCATCTTGCCACCCCTACCCCATTGCCACCCGAAAGGCCCCCATGCCCGAGAGCGAGCAGGCTATCCGGGATGCCGCTGAGATCGCGGCAGCCTTCCTCCGCGCCGAGTCGGCCCCGCCGGCCGCCCGCCGCGAGCCCGAGGCGCTGCTGCGCGAACTCGACCTGAGCCTGCCGCGCCGGGGCCTCGCGCCCGATGAGGTCGTCCGCCGGCTGGCGGATGTGGTCGCGGCGACGCCGAGTTCATCGAACCGCCGGTTCTTCAGCCAGCTCTTCGGCGGGCGGGATGCCGCGGCGACGATGGGCGACATCGTCACGGCCGTGACGAACAGCTCGATGTACACCTTCAAGGCCGCGGGCGTGCAGATCCTCATCGAGCGCGAGATCATCGCCAAGCTGGCCCACATGGTCGGCTTCGACGGCGGCGAGGGCATCTTCGCCCCCGGCGGCTCGATGTCGAACCTTGCCGCGATGATGGTGGCCCGCGAGGAGATGCTGCCGGGGACGCAGGATGCGGGAGTCGGGGCGGTGGGGGGGATCGCGGGCGAGGGCGCCGCCGGCGAGCGCAGCGCGCAGCCCCCACAGCGGGCCATCGTCTACGCCTCCGCCGAAGCCCACTACTCCATCGTCAAGTCGATGAACATCCTCGGCCTCGGCCGGCGCAACCTCCGCAAGATCTCCGTGGACAGCGCCGGGCGCATGCTCCCTGGCGAGCTTCGCCGCGCCATCCGCGCCGACATCGCCTGCGGCCTGCGCCCGATCATGATCGTCGCCACCGCGGGCACCACCGTGCAGGGCGCCTTCGACCCGCTGCCCGAACTCGCCGACATCGCCCGCGACCACGATCTCTGGCTGCACGTCGATGGCGCCTTCGGCGCCTCGGTGCTGCTCAGCGACAAGTGGCGCCACATGATGCGCGGCTGCGAACTCGCGGATTCGGTCGTGTGGGATGCCCACAAGGTGATGGGCGTTCCGCTTACGTGCTCGGTGGCGCTGACCAAGCGGCGCGGGCTCTTCGAGCGGCATATCGGCGAGAGCGCCGACTATCTCTTCCAGGCCGATGATGACGAGCTCAACCCCGGCACCCGCTCCCTCCAGTGCGGCAGGCGCAACGACGCCCTCAAGCTCTGGTGCGCCTGGCAGGCCCATGGCGACGAGGGGTACGCCCGGCGGATCGACCGCCTCTTCGAGCAGGCGGCCCTGGTGCGCTCGATCGTGGAGGAGGATCCCGAACTCATCCTCTCCTGCCCGCCGCAGTCGTTGACCGTCTGCTTCGAGGTCGCCGGCCGCGGCAGCGTGGAGATCTGCGACCGCCTCGACCGCTCCGGCGCCCTGAAGGTCAGCTACGGCATCGTCGCCGGCCGGGCGGTGGTGCGGATGGTCTGCGTCAACCCCGACCTCACCGACGACGACCTCCGCGAGGCCATGCGCGCTATCAAAGACGCCGCCCGCGATCTCCCCGAACGCGACAACGCGGTGGAGCGCCTCGAGATGACCCGCGAGGCGCTGTAGCGTGCGCCGCTGACCTGCTCTGAGGTCAGTGGCTTGGCGGGACCGGGCGCCCTGCCGAGCCGCCTCTTGGGCCTCTGCGATAAAAATATTGGCGCCCTGCTGCCCCAGAGACGGCGAGCCGGTAAACAAGGTGGGGAGGCCGGCGGCGTGCTTGCGGAACCGGGTCCAGTGTCCGAGGAGTTCGACACTCCTCATCGGGAGGCTTCACGTGGCAGGCAGCGGGAGAATCGTCGTGTACGGGCTGGTTGGCGGGGCGGTCCTCATCGCTTCCGCAGCGATCGGCTACCTCATCTACGGGGGCGTCAAGCCGAGCGAAGAGCGCACGCCCGTCCTGCCCACCGCGGAGTTAACCGCCGAGGGCAACGATCGCGTGGGCCGCATCGCCAATGAGATCGTCCAGCAGGACTCCCTGAGCGATGAGGATGGCCGCTACCTGCGCGAGACCGTCGAGGTCAGCGACGAGATCGTCGTGCAGCGCTGGGCGCTGGCGGCGATGGCGGATCATCTCGGCAAAGAGTCGGAGATGTCGCCCGAGACCCGCCGGATGCTGGAGGACACGATCATCAGCGCTCTGGCGAGCGAGAACCAGCGCATGGCGATCTGCGCGATTGGCTGCGCGGAGCAGTCACGCCTCATCGAGCACGATGATGTCCAGCAGAAGATCAGGGCGATGCGCAACCATTCCAATGCCGAGATCGCGGCCAGGGCTTCCCGTTCGCCCCTCCCCGGCGAAGGCTGATCAACAGAGGAGACGGCCATGCGTCGCGCGTTCACGCTCATCGAACTCATCGTCGTCACGGCCATCATCGGCCTGCTGATCGGCCTGCTGACGCCGGCGCTGGCCGGCGCCATGGCCAGCGCCCGGCGGGCGAAATGCATGTCGAACCTCCGTGGCTTCGGGCCCGCCATCAGCATGTACATGGATAGCGACGGCAGCGGGATTCTCCCCGTAGCGCCCGGGTATCTGCCGAATTATGACAACGTGATCGGATACACACGCTTCTACATCGCTATCGAGGACTACCTCGATGTGCCGCTCCCGCCGCGAAACCCGGACGGCGGGTTTACCGGCGGCTTTGGTCCGTACCTGTGTCCGCGCGACGCCGGCTTCGGCCGGGAGCATGGCTTCAGCTACAGCTACTTCGCTGGTGTGCACATGGCGCCGGTCTGGGATCCCGATGCGGTCGATCCGGAGGCAGGTCGGCGGATCACATTCTGGTTTGAGCAGACACCTACCTACCGGATGCTGATGACGGATGCGGACCACTGGCACCCGGAGTCTCCCTCGACCATTCGCAAGCAGAACATCCTGTACGCCGACGGCAGCGTCGACTGGTTCCGGCGCGACCCGCAGTTCATCCCGAAACCGGGGCTCGGCGGCGGCGCAGTTTCGCAGGCGATGCGGGAGTAGCTCGCCTGACGGAGGCGCCAGCGGATGCCGGCAAGCGCGTCGGGCGTTGATAGGCGGCGTCTTGAACCCAGGGCGTTGCCCTGGGCTGGGGCTGGGTGGCGCCGTTGGCGCCCGGATCCGACGCGGGAGTCAGCGTCAACGATCGACCTCTGACTGCTGATCCGCTGATTCCTGGCTCCTGCCCACTCCCCACTCCGCGTCCTCTGCGCTCCCTCCGCGACCTCTGCGTTCCTGCCTTTTTCCCCACCCCCGCTCACCCGATACACTCAAAGCACATGGCCGCCGCTCGCCCACAGATCGATCCCGTCGAGGCCTCGCGGCGCCAGCAGGCGCTGCTGCTCAAGATCGTCCGCATGGCGTTCCTGGTGCTCTTTCTCACCGTGACGCTGCTCTACATCCTCCGCCCCGGCGAGGGCGCCGGCACGCACACGATCTATTGGCCGATCACGCTCGGGCTGGCCGTCAGCATCGCGCTGGTCGTGATCCTGATCGATATCTTCACGCCCCGCCGCAAGATCGGCACGCTCGTCAGCGTCTTCGTCGGCCTGCTCGCGGCGATGTTCGCCACCGTCGCCCTCAGCGCCGTCATCGATCTCATCGTCGAGGCGTACGCCATCGCCGAGGGCGCCGGCGATCTGGTCGCGGCGGTCAAGGTGCTGCTCGGAATCGCGCTGGCGTATCTGGGCATCACCACGGTGCTGCAGACCGAGGACGACTTCCGGCTGGTGATTCCCTATGTCGAGTTCGCCCGGCAGATCCGCGGGCCGCGTCCGCTGCTGCTGGATTCCTCGGCGCTGATCGACGCCCGCATCGTCGATCTGTGCGAGACGGGGATCGTGCAGTCGGCGCTCATCGTCCCCGAGTTCGTGGTGGACGAACTGCAGCGCCTCGCCGACTCGCGCGACAAGCTCAAGCGGGCTCGCGGCCGGCGCGGGCTGGAGATGATTCGCAAATTGCAGCGCGGCACGCTCGATGTCTCCGTCGAGCCGGCGCCGACCGCCGCCGGCCCCGTCGATCAGATGCTCGTCGAACTTGCCAGCCGCATGCCGGCGACGATCGTGACCACCGATGTCGGCCTCGGGCGCGTCGCGGGCATCCGCGGCGTCGAGGTGCTCAACATCAACGAGGTCGCCGGCGCGCTCAAGCCGTCGCTCGTTCCCGGCGAGAAGCTCGACATCCGTCTCGTCAAGCCGGGCGAGCAGCCCGGACAGGGCGTCGGCTATCTCGATGATGGCACGATGGTGATCGCCGAGGATGGCGCGCCGCACGTCGGCGAGGAGGTGACGCTGACCGTGCGCACAGCGCTGCAGACCTCCGCCGGGCGCCTCATCTTCGGGCGCGTCGATGACCGCGACGAGGCGCCGGCCGAACCGGCCGCCGAGGCTGGCGCCGACGCCCCCGCCGATGCCCCCGCCGCCGCCCAGACCACCCCCGATACGCCCGCCGGCGACGCCCCGGACACCCCCGACGAGGCCTCGCCAGAGCCCCCGGAGCCGGTCCGCTCCGGCCCCCCCGCCCCCACAGGCCCTCCCGCCCACCGCCCCGCGCGTGCCCGCACGGGCCGCAATCCCCGCCGCTGAGGCGCCTCGGCAATCTGTGCGCATCAACTGACAGAGAATCGCCTGATGATCGGCGTTTCGGGGCGTCATGCCCATAGCCCCCCTGCGTAGACTCGCCGCGGCAAACAAACGGAGGACGCCACTATGGCCGACAGAGCGAACGCGGAAACCATCATCGGGGCTGGCGCCAGGATCGTGGGCGATGTCTCGTTCGATGGACCGGCCCGGATTATGGGCGACATCGAAGGCACCATCGTCACCAAGAGCGACCTGCAGATCGGCGCCGGCGCCAACTGCAAGGCCAACATCGACGCCCACCGCCTGGCGGTGGACGGCTCGATCACGGGCAACGTCACCGCCCGCGACAGCCTCGAACTGGCGGCCAACGCCAAGATCGATGGCGACCTGATCACTGCGAAGCTCGTGGTCACCGAGGGCGCCACCTTCGTCGGCTACTGCCGCGTCGGCCCCGAGGCCGCCAAGGCCATGAGCAATGGTCAGACCAGCGCTCGCCCGAGAACGGCCTCCAGCGCCGAGGCCAAGCCCGCGCCGGCGAAGCAGCCAGAGCCCGCCAAGGCGACGGCCGGCGCCTGAGAAGGGTTTCATATTGGGTTGGCGCGGCAGGCGAGCCGATAGCCGCCTGATGAGCGCCCGGGTACCCCCACCGTTCCGTGGGGTCCGGCGGGGCCGGACCGTCAGTCCTGCGCGCGCGCCCTGACACTGCCCATGGCCAAGCGACGCGAAAGCTCGACCCAGCCGCAGCGGACCATCCAGTGCTATCTGTGCGCCCGCCGCTTCGAGATCAGCGCCATCGCCGCGACCGTGAGCTGCCCGGGGTGCTACAAGCCCCTGCTGGTCGAGGATGTCGTCGTCAAGAGCTACCAGGCGGTCAAGAAGATCCAGACCTGCGGCAAGCTCACGGTGCAGAAGCGCGGCCGGGTGGTGGCCGAACTGGTCGAGGCGCACGAGGGCGTGGAGGTGCTGGGCATCATGCACGCCAACGTCGTCAGCGGCCGCTCCGTCCGCATCGGCCCCCGGGCCGAGTGGAAAGGCGACCTCCGCTGCCCGGCGGTGCGGATCGACCCGTCGGCGAACATCCTCGGCGGCTACTTCGTCATCCCCGACCGCACGCTGGGCCTGGAAGACCTGCCGGCGTGGAACGGCGGATCGAGGAAGCGCTGAGGGGCGCCGAATAAGACCTATAGGACGTATAGGACCTATAGGTCGCATAGGTCCTGTGGTTCCTGATTGCCCGGCGCCCCGGATATCATGCCCGCGGTTCCTTTTCAGGTTCCTTACAGGAGAGAGAGACATGAAGGCCTTGATCGTTGTCGGTGGCGTGCTGGCGGCGGCGGCGGCGCCCGCGGGGGCGGATGTTCTGTTCAGTAACTTCGGGCCCGGCGACACCTATTCGCTCGACCGGGGGCAGACGCTGGCCTACGGGGGGCCGCTGGGCGGGGATGTCTACGAGGCGGCGGCGCCGATCATGGTGACGGGCGGCGACTACTACCTCGACCGGGCGGAGATCGCGATCCTGCACAACTGGGGGCCGGACCTGGTGTTCGCGGACATCCGGGCGGACGAGGGCGGGGCGCCGGGGGCGGTGCTGGAGACGACGAGCGGGATGGGGGTCACGCCGCCGTTCGTGTGGGCGCCGCCGATGCAACTCGACTTCAGCGGGGACCTGGTGCTGAAGGAGGGGGTGCAGTACTGGCTGGCGCTGCGGACGGACAAGACCGATGCGCTGTCGTCGTGGGCGCTGAACGTGGTGGACGACTTCGGGCTGCGGGCATGGCGGATCAACGACAATCCGTGGGACGTCGGGTTCGGCACACCCGGTACCGACTCGCAGCGCCAGGTGTATCGGGTTCATGGCACGCCGGTTCCGGGGCCGGCGACCGCATGGCTCGCCCTCATCGGGCTTGCCGCGACAGCTCGCCGCCGGCGCGGGTAAGGTTGGCCCGACCGCTGCCCGGAGCGGGAGCGGAGGCGTGGCGCCTGCCGCGGCGGTCGAGGGGCCCTGATGATCTACGCGCTCGGGATGGCGGCAGTCATCGGGCTCCTGACCGTGCCGGTCGTGCTGGCGCTGTATGCCATCGTGCTGCGGGCGCGGGGGCCGGCGCCGCGCTCCGAGTCGCTGCTGCTGGCAATGACGCTGGCGCCGCTGGTTCCGCTGGCCGAGGTGCTCGGCCTGTCGCTGGCGCCGATTGACCGGCCGCTGACGACGCTGCTGCCCTGGGCCCACATCGGACTGATGGCGGCGGGCGTCGCCATCGCCGGATGGCGCGGGTGTCTGGGCGCCGCGGCAGGGCTCGCGGGCCGGGCTCGGCGCTGCTTCTGCGCGCTCGACCCGGCGACGCGGACGGTCATGTGCATTGCTCTGGCCGTCCTCCTGTTCGCCTTCGCGCACGCAGCGTGGAACGCCGGCGACGAGCACGATGGCGCGATGTATCGCCTCCCGATCGTGATGCAGCCGGTGCAGGACGGTCGCGTCGGCCGCGTCACGTATCCGCCGCCGAACTTCGCCGACGCCTACCCCCGGACCATCGAGTACCTCTACTCGTGGACGATGCTCTGCACGGGGTCCAGCGTCGGGTTCCACCCGGTGAACTGGTACTTCCTGTGCATGCTCGGGCTGGCGACGTTCGTCGCGGCCCGCCGGGCGCCCCTGCGACTCCGGCCGGCCCTGCTGAGCAGCGCCCTGGTCGTGACGACGCCGATGCCGATCTACCTGACGGGCGTCCTCTACAACGACCTCGGGCCGGCAGCGCTGCTGGTCACGGGGCTCGCCTTTGCGCTGCCGCCGCGCCGGCGACCGTGGGGCGGGCGTGATCTGCTCGGGTGCGCGGCAGCGCTCTCACTCGGCGCCTCGGCGAAGCTGACGGTGGCGGCGTGCGCTGCGCTCCTGGCGTCGGCGCGGCTGACGCTGATGATGCTGCCCGGCCCGCGCCGGCGCCGGGCGCGGGAGGGGCGCGGGGTCTCGATCACAGCCGCCGCCGCCGGCTTGGCGATCGCGGGGGTCGTGGCAAGCCTGCAGTATCTCCGGAGCTGGGCGGTGTACGGCTCGCCGGCATGGCCCTTCCAGGTCTCGGTGGGCGACATGGTGATCTTCGACGGCCCGTACCACGAGCAGATGGTGATGATCACCGCGAAGGGCTCGTTCGTGGAGCGATGGCTGACCTCGATCTACAAGCTCTTCCAGACGACATCGCAGGATGCCAATGGGGCCTTCGGCCTTCTATTCGCCATCGCGGTTGTTCCCGCGCTGCTCTGGCTCCTGTGGCGGGCCGTTCGCCGGCCGACGCCGATGCTCCTGTTCTTCCTGCTGATCATCATCGCCACGGTTGCGCATCCGCCGGCGAGCAACCTGCGCTACAGCATGCACCTGCTCCCGATCTGCTATATCACACTCATGTGCATGCTGGCGCCGGTCGCGGCTCGCCGGCGGCGGCTGTCTGCGGCGGTGGTCGGCCTGCTGGTGGCGGTGAACAGCGTCGATTATGCCCGGACCGTGGTGGGCGAGGTCGTCGAGCAGGTGCGCGGCGGCGTGTCCCTGCTCGATCCGCAGCGGAACC
>CAYMJK010000444.1:0-2592 GCA_964390535.1 uncultured Phycisphaeraceae bacterium
CCAACCCGCTGACGGCGTGGGTGCAACCGATCACCGCGCCCGATGCCCGGCCGCTGCAGGGGCGGGTGATCCTCGAGGACTCGCAACGGATCCTCCGCTGCAACCTCAGCCCGACCGGCGACGGCGCGCTCGCGGGGCGGCTGTCGTTCCTGCTCGACGCCATCACGCAGCAGCCGGTCGTGCCCGATCTGGGGATGACGGTGCGTCTGGATGACGACCTGTGGCCGGCCAACGCGCAGATGCTGATCATCGGGACGGTCGAGGATGTGCGCCCGTACGAGAGCGAGCCCTCGCGCTGGGAGGTGGTGGTCCGGCCGCGGCTGGCCCTGCACCAGGTCCGCGGCGAGGTGACCCTGCGCGTCACCGACGACGCCCCGGCGTCTGCGGGCGGAGCGGCCGAAGGGGGGGGCTCATGAACTGGATCGCCTTCGCCGCGGCGGCGTGGATCTGCTTCGGGCTGGAGATCGGGCTGAAGAACGCGCTCTCGCTCGGGCCGGGGGGCGTGGCGCCGAGCTTCATCGTGCCGCTGGCCGTCTTCATCGGGCTGTCGGCGCCGGCGATTCATGTCATGTGGGCGTGCCTCGCGCTCGGGACGCTCATGGATCTGCTGTGGATGCGCGAGCAGATGACGATCGGGCCGTACGCCCTCGGCTTCATGCTCGCGGGGTATCTGCTGCTGAACGTGCGCGGGCTGATGATCGGGCGCAACCCGGTGACGATGACGGTGATGTCGGTGGTCTTTACCGCGCTGGCGGGACTGGTGATCGTCGCCCTGACCGCGCTGCGGTTCTGGCTCTACGGCGCCCCCGCGACGGCGCCCGCCGCGGCGGAGCCGTACGCGCCGGGGGCGGATTTGATGATCCGGCTCGGATCGGCCGTCTACACGGGCGTGAGCGGGCTGGTGATGTTCTTCCTGCTGGCAGTGGTGGCCGGGGCGTTCAAGTTCCAGGCGGCGACCTATCGCGGATGGGGGGCGAGGGGGTAGGAGGGGCAAAGTTCAAAGTTGAAAGTTGAAAGTTCAAATCCGAGGCGCCGGGCGGAGATCCGCGGCAGCGGGGCGGGCGAGGGGGGGCGGCGGCGTTGCCGGGCCTCAGCCTCTGAATTTCAACTTTGAACTTTGAACTTTGAACTTTGCTCCGGCCCTACACTCGGCCGATGGCCGATCCCATCTGCGTGACGCTGTTCGATGATGGGCGCAGCGCGCTGGCGCCGGTGAGTGATCTGCGCGCGGCGTTCGACATTCGCACCGGCGCCCTGACGACGCTGGAGCGGCTGCGGCGCCAGCCGCGATTCCGGCTCGCCGGCCTGCGCGTTCCCGAGGCGCTCGCCGCCCTCACCGGCCAGCGCCACCCCGATCTTCCGGTCAACGCCCCGGGGCAGGAGCCGCCGAGCAGCCTGCTCGTGAACGGCAACTGGGCGGACGCAGCGACGGATGAGGCGCTCGAGCAGGTTGGCGAGCGCGATGCCCTCGTCGGCTCATCCGGCGCCCTGCTGGCGGCGTGGAGCTCGCCGCGGGACGCCGCCCGGCGCATCGGCGGCGATCTGGATGGCTTGACGACGCACGATGTGCAGACCGAGGATGGCGCGGCGGTGGCCCTGCTGCGCCCGTGGCACATCCGGGGCCGGCGCGACTTCTGTCTCGCCTTCGATCTCGACCTGCTCCGCGTGATGGCGCACAAGCGCAGCGCGCCCAAGCTCGTTGCCCCCTCCGCGACGGTGCATCCCTCCGCCGTGCTGGATACCGAGGAGGGCCCGATCGTCATCGACGACCGCGCCGTCGTCCGTCCCGGCGCCATCATCTGCGGGCCGGCGTACATCGGCGCGAGCAGCGTCATCACCGAGCGAGCCATCATCCGCGGGCAGACGGCGATCGGGCCTGCCTGCAAGGTGGGCGGGGAGGTCAGCGGCACGATCTTTCAGGGGTACGCCAACAAGGCGCACGACGGGTATCTCGGCGACTCATGGATCGGCGAGTGGGTGAACCTCGGCGCCGGCACGACGAACTCCAACCTCCTCAACACCTACGGTGAGGTGGTCGCGTGGACGGCCGAGGGGCACCCGGAGCGCACCGGGGAGACCTTCCTCGGCTGCGTGCTCGGCGATCACGTCAAGTGCGCCATCTGCACGCGCATCTCGACGGGCGCCATCGTGGGAACGGGCACGATGTGGGCCTCGTCGAGCCCGATCACCGGCGCCATCGCCCCGTTTCGCTGGGTGACGGACGCCGGCAACCGGCGCTACCGCTTCGAGAAGTTCATGGAAACCTGCCGCGTGATGATGGCGCGGCGGGAACTGACGCCGACGCCGGCGTACGAGGCGCGGCTGCGCGAGCTGCACGAGGCGGCGGGGCGCCCGGGGTGAAAACCCTCTACCTCATCGACGGCTACGCCCAGTTCTTCCGGGCCTATCACGCGATCCGCACGCCCATGACCAGCCCGGTGACGCGCGAGCCGACCAACATGAGCTACGGCTTCGTCGGCATGCTCCTCAAGCTGCTCCGCGGCGAGGCGGGCGGGGCCAAGGCCATCGGCGCCGGCCCGGACTACATCGCCGTCGCGCTGGATGTCTCCGGCGATCGCGGCACCTTCCGCA
>CAYMJK010000445.1:0-12780 GCA_964390535.1 uncultured Phycisphaeraceae bacterium
CGCTTCGCCAATGTGCTCAAGGGGCTGGGGGTGCGCAAGGGGGATGTGGTCACGATCTACATGGGGATGGTCCCGGAGCTGGCGATCGCAGTGCTGGCGTGTGCGCGGATCGGGGCGCCGCACTCGGTGATCTTCGGGGGCTTCAGCGCGCAGGCGATCGTGGATCGGGTGCAGGATGCCGGGTCGAAGGTGATCGTGACGTGCGACGGGGCGTGGCGCCGGGGCGAGGTCGTGCCGCTGAAGGCGAACGTGGACGCCGCGTGCGCGCAGCTCGAGCAGGGTGGCGCCGCGGTCGAGAAGGTCGTGGTGGTCCGGCGCTGCGCAAGCGAGGTCGCGTGGCGCGAGGGGCGCGACATCTGGTATCACGAGGCGGTCGAGGGGGCGTCGGCGGACTGCCCGTGCGCCCCGATGGACGCGGAGGACATGCTGTTCCTGCTGTACACCAGCGGGTCGACGGGGAAGCCGAAGGGGATCGTGCACACCACCGGCGGGTACATGGTGTACACATGGCTGACGAGCAAGTATGTGTTCAACCTGATTCCGGATGCCGGGCAGGTGTTCTGGTGCACGGCGGATGTGGGGTGGGTGACGGGGCACTCGTACATCATCTACGGCATCCTGCCGAACCGGGTGCCGACGCTGATGTACGAGGGGGCGCCGAACTTCCCGGATCCGGGGCGCTTCTGGGACATCGTGCAGCGGCACAAGGTGACGCAGTTCTACACGGCGCCGACGGCGATCCGCGCGTTCATGAAGTGGGGGGCGGAGCATCCGCGATCGCGCGATCTGTCGAGCCTGCAGGTGCTGGGCACGGTGGGCGAGCCGATCAATCCGGAGGCGTGGATGTGGTATCACCGGGAGATCGGGGGCGAGCGCTGCCCGATCGTGGACACCTGGTGGCAGACGGAGACGGGCGGGCACATGATCACGCCGCTGCCGGGGGCGACGCCGACGAAGCCGGGCTCGTGCACGCTGCCTTTTTTCGGGATCGACGCGGCGATCCTCAGCGAACGCGGGGAGGAGCAGCCGGCGAACACGGGCGGGCTGCTGGCGATCCGGCGCCCGTGGCCGGGGATGCTGCGCGGGATCCGGGGGGACCGTCGCCGGTTCATCGAGACGTATTTCTCGAAGTTCCACGTGGCGGGCCAGGAGCCGGGCAACTGCCCGTCGCCGTTCTACTTTCCAGGCGACGGGGCCCGGCAGGATGCCGACGGGTATTTCTGGATCATGGGGCGGGTGGATGATGTGATCAATGTTTCCGGGCACCGGCTGGGGACCATGGAGGTGGAGAGCGCGCTGGTGAGCCACGAGGCAGTGGTGGAGGCGGCGGTCGTGGGCGTGCCGCACGAGATCAAGGGGACGGGGATCGCGGCGTTCTGTACGCTGGAGCCGAAGCACGCGCCGGCGGATGCGAAGGGGGTGGAGGCGCTGAAGGGCGCGCTGCGCGCGCACGTTGGGAAGGAGATCGGGGCGATCGCGAAGCCGGACCAGATCCGGTTTACCGACGCGTTGCCGAAGACGCGGTCGGGCAAGATCATGCGCCGGCTGCTGCGGTCGATCGCGGCGGGCGAGACGGGGACGGGTGAGGACACGACGACGCTGGAGGATTTCAGCGTGCTGGCGAAGTTGCGGGAGGCGGAGGAGGGGTGAGGTCGGCTCACGCGGGGGCGCGGGGGACGCGGGGGGGCGCGGCAGGCCGCACATCCGGCAGGGGTTGCCTATTCGGGCAGGGCGGTCGTTCGGAGTTGATTCGCGGGCCGATGGGCGGACCTGGCGCGAAGGGGGGGCGGATCGGCGTCGATAGACGCCGGGGAGGTCCGCCATGGATGCGTCAGCACAGTCGCCGTCTGCCCCTACGATCGTGCCGCTCGCGCCGGCTGCCAGCCCGCAGCGGCTGCCGGTTGAGCGGATGCGGCCGCACGGGCTCGGGATGCGCTGGCTGCTGGACCTGTATGTGCGCCCGGGACGGGCGCTGGATCGGCCCGGGCTGGCGGTGAGCGGGGCGACGCTGTTCGTCGTGCTGTGGCTCATGGGGGCGGCGTGGACAGCCCCGTGGTCGGGGGTGCTCGGGCTGGTCCTGATGGGCGGGATCATCTGGGGCGCGCTTCGACTGGTGACGCTCGGGTCGCTGTTCCGCCTGCGGCTGTGGCTTGCCGGCGCCCGCGGAGTGACCTGGGAGGAGTCGTACCGGCTGTATCTGCTGTCGTCGCTGGTGGCCTCGCTACCGACGACGGTGTATCTGATAGCGATGAGTGTTGCATCCGAGACGCCGGCCGAGGCGGTCCAGAACCCACCGCTGGGGTTCGTGCTGCTCATGGTACTGCCGCTCTGGTCGTGCTGGACCGCGTACCGCGGGGCGCGGGTCGCGTTCGGCGCTCGGCGCGGGCCGGCGATCTTCTGGCTGCTGGTGGTTCCGTGGGGAACGTTCGGAGCGATGTTCGTGGGCGCGATGGTGGCGGCGGTGGCGATGATCGGGGCGCCGGATCTGATGCGCATGGAACGGTTCGAGACGGCCGCCATCGGCGTGGATGTTCCGTCGAACTGGAGCGCCAGTGTCGAGCCGATGGCCGGCGCCCCCTCCTGGGTCGTGGTGGCTGGAGACGAGTTCGGCTACAGCAGGTTCGAGGCGTGCATGTTCGGCGCCGCCTGGACGCCGGATGACGCTATCCGGGAGTACACGCTGGATATCGTGAACGGCGGGCACGCGATCGTGGAGAATCGCCCGCTGCGCCGGTGGGGCCGGTATTCCGGGGCGGGGGTGGATCTGGAGACGACGTTCGAGGGCGAGCCGATGGCGATTCGCGCCCTCGTGTTCGAGATCGAGGAGAGCGTGCTGATGCAGCTCACGGCGATTGCCCCGGCAGCGCAGAGCCACGTGCTGGATCCGGCGTTCGATCGGATGGTCTCGTCGCTGTCGCTGACGCCTCCTTCGCAGCAGGGGGCCGATCTCGAGGAGGCGCGGCCGTGGCAGAACCGGCTGTTCACGCTGTCGCGCCCGGGGAACTGGATCCTGGAGGCGTGGAGCGACGAGGGCGAGGCGGGGCCGGGCATGGCGGTGACTGCGCCGGACGGCTCGTGGGTTGCCGTCGCGAGCTACCGGGCGCCGGTGTCGCCCATGGTGATCCTGTGGGATGTCGTGCGGTACACGGTCGCGGAAGCGGATGAGGCCGAGATCGTCGCGGAACTCACGAGCTATGGGGCGACTCCGTGCATCGGGCGGTCGGTGCGCACGGTGGCGGGCGGGCAGGAGGTGCTGCTCAACTTCTACATCGTTCCGCTGAACGACGAGATGGTTCTCGAGATCCGCGAGGTTCAGGAACTTTCGGGCCGGGAGCGCAGCGAGCCGGGCTTCGCGCTGCTGCGCAACACGCTGCAACTGCAGCCGGGCGCGGCCGTCGATGTCGCGCGGCTGGATGCGCCGGCGCCGGATGAGCCGGCGCTGGGGTCGGTGTCGCCTCGGTTCTGACTTCTCATTCCTGTTCTCATTCCTGTTCTCATTCAGGGGGCCGTGGGATGTCGGGGCGGCAGGCCGCGGCGGCCGCTGTTCTCCTGCTCCACCATGCCGGGGATGAGGAAGAGGTCGATGAGCTGGCCGATGAAGAGGAGGCCGCCGGTGAGCAGCCAGATGATGCCGGTGATCCAGCGGCCGAGGTACATGCGGTGGATGCCGCAGAGGCCGACGAGGCAGAGAAGCCAGAGGATGTAGGCGAGAGATTTGTCCTTCACGGGGTCTCCTTTGTGCAGTGGCTCAGGTGAATCTTACCGCGCCCGACTCATCGACCCAGTAGATCGTGAACGGCAAATGCGAGCGCAGCCACTGCGTTCGCTTCGATAAGTTGCGATAGGTGGCAAAATCCGGCAGCCCCAGTGCGAGCAGGGCGCAGCTGCTCTCATCTCGGTACATTACCAGGTCGAACACCGCCTTTGCGAACCAATGGCGGGCCTGGGTGGAAGGAGTAGTCTTCTGCGTGCCCGCAGGATACCCCTTTACGCTCACCCACAAGTCGTGATCGCCTCGCTTTGCGATGATGTCTTTGCCCCGCGTCTTTGCAGCTGTGTCCGCCGCGCTTCTGATGTCCCAGCCATCGCTTGTCAGCCACTGCACCAGCACGGACTGCACGTTTCCCTCCCAATGCCACAGACTGTGCGACCGGGGAGGTAAGGCCTGTGGGAGCGGCGCCGGCAAAGGTTGGCCGCGAGCGCCGATGAAGCTGCAGATCTTCGGAAGGCGGCAATAGTGGCAGTCCGTCATCTGTGCGCGCGCTATCGCCAAGGCGACGCTGAGCCGGCGGCAGTTCAGATTCACGGTTTGGCGGGGGACGATCTTCGTTCGGCTGGACAGGCAGTCGTCGCATATCGGGCCAGCCGCGGTGTGAAGGAATGCGAGAATGGTGTCCTGGTGTGTCATGAGGATGCTGAGCATAACGCAATCGCTCCCGGTACGCAACCCCGCTCACCGGATCCAGGCCGTCCACGCTCCGTAGCGCTCGGTGATCCGCCCTCGGGGCAGGGCGAGGGCTGCGGCGGCGAGGCCGCAGGCGGTCGCGTTGAGTTGTGCGCCGAGCCCGGCGCCATCGGCGACCCACGGGCCGATCGCGAGGATCAGGCCGAGCAGGATGTTGACGAGTCGCAGTGTGCGCACGATCTCGCCCATCGCGATCACTGAGATCGTCACCACGAGGGCCCCGCCGAGATGCGCGATGTGTGCGCTCATTGCGGTCATGCCCAGGGCGCTTGGCGCGAACATGAGCCAGACGCCGATGGCAGCGCTCGCCACCAGCGTCCAGGGGGTGCTCATTCCCCAGATCGAGGCGGCGAGGACCTTGCCCGGCTGATCTGGCAGGCTCATCAACTCCGGGCTGCGCTGGTCGTGGGTCGCCTCGCCGGCCTGGCCGCCCTTCCAGAAGATCGCCCAGAGGGATCCGCCGCGGTCGCCGCGGCGCTTCGCCTGGCGCAGGTGCTGGAGCATGGCGACGACCTCGTCCATCTCGAGCGGGATCATGGGCAGCATGATGGCGGCCGCGAGGAGGCAGAGCGTGCACCACGCGCCGACGACGACCGGCTGGCTGATGACGAGGATGATGTGGGTCAGGCCGAGAGGGATGACGAGAATGCCGAAGAAGGTGACCATCCAGGGCATGGTGCGCCAGCGCGAGGGCGCGCCCATGTAGCCCATCAAAAACTCGAAGGTGTAGGAGACGCCGCCGAGGCCGCCGTCGCTGATCGGCCACATGTGGCTCATCTTCGAGTCGAGCACGCGCCGACTGGATTCGCCGAAGAAGGGATCCCAGACCTCCTGCAGGTATCCGAGTTGAAACGCCGCGAGGTATCGCGAGACGATGAAGCCGAGGAAGCCGAGGACGATCATGATCCAGCGCTGCGGCCAGCTCGAGGGGTTGTAGGTCCAGCCTTCGGGCTGATCGCCGCCCATCTGCATGAACATGATCATGCCGGGCATGCCGGGGATAAGCACGGTGAGGGCGATGAGCAGGGCGCCGACGATCGAGTCGTTGAGATAGCCCGCGGCGGTGGGCGCCCAGAGGACGACCGGGGCGAAGGTGAGCCAGATGCCGACGAAGCAGCAGATCCACAGGCTGATCGGGCGGCCCGGAGTCAGGGCGCGCCAGCCGAAGACGAGCAGGAGCAGCCCGCTGGCGATGTCGCTGATGGTCATGAGCCGGGCGCGGAGCTCGGTGTGGGTCTGGTCGCTGAACCAGGCGCCGCGCCCGCCGGAGGGATCGACCCAGAGCGCCTCGTTGAGGTAGCCGAAGGTCACCGGCGCAGCGAGCATCCAGATGCCGAGGAGGGGGAGTGTCCAGTAGATCCAGAGGGTGGCCTTGTGATGCTGGCGGAGCATCTGGAGGCGGTCATCGTGGGACATGGAATGCCCGCCGGCGCCGCCGCTGTCGCCATCGTGGCTGTCGGCGCCGCGATCGCCGGAGATTTCCTCCCGCGCCATCGGGCGGGTGACGCCGCGCGCGCCCATGGCGCCGCCGGCCCCCTGCTCACCCTGGCCGTGTGAATCTCCGCTCATGCCTCTGCCTGCCGCTACGAAGAACTGTTGCGGGCGGGCGGGGATGCGGCGACGGGGGACGGCGGGATTCAGCAGTTGGCCCCGGCGGCGCCGATGGGGACCGGATCCGAGGCGGGGCCGGGCTGCTGCGCCGGATTCCGGCGCGGGTGGTCCGAGAGTACCGCCGCCGGCCGCCTTTCGGGGCGGCGCGCGGCCCGGGGGGGACGCGCCGGCGTGATTTCTGCTATCCTTAGGCCCATACTGCCCCTGGCAGCCGCCGGCGCCGCAGATCGAGGAGCCCGATGTCCGAGCCGACCCGCTATCAGAAGCTCAGCGTGCTCATGCCCGTGTACAACGAGGCCCGGACGCTGCGCCGCATCGTCGCCGCCGTGCTGGCGAGCCCGGTGGACATGGAGATCGAGCTGATCTGCGTGGACGACTGCAGCCGGGACGAGACGCCGAAGATCCTGTCGGAGCTGGCGCTCGCCGACGGGCGGGTGAAGGTGTACCGGCACACGGAGAACAAGGGGAAGGGGGCCGCGATCCGGACGGCGATCGACCGCATGACCGGCGACATCGCTGTGATGCAGGATGCCGATCTGGAGTATGACCCGAGCGAGTATCCGCGTCTGCTGGCGCCGATTCTGGAGGGGCACGCCGACGCGGTCTTCGGCTCGCGGTTCGCCTCCTCGCCGCAGCGGCGGGTGCTGCTGTACTGGCACGGGGTGGCCAACCGTTTCCTGACGTGGGTGACGAACATCCTCAACGACATCAACATCACCGACATGGAGACGTGCTACAAGGCGGTGCGGGCGGACCTGCTGCAGCAGATCCCGCTCAAGAGCGACCGCTTCGGCATCGAGCCGGAACTGACGACGCGGCTGGCGCAATGGAACGTGCGGCTGTACGAGGTGCCGATCAGCTATCACGGGCGGACGGCGGCGGAGGGGAAGAAGATCGGGTGGAAGGACGCGGTCGAGGCGCTGTGGTGCCTGGTGAAGTATCGCTTCATCGACACGCGATTCACGACGCACGACGGGTATTACGTGCTGCAGTCGGTACGTCGGGCCCGCGGGTTCAACAAGTGGATGCTCGCCCAGTTCCGGCCGTTCGTCGGCCGGCGCGTCTATGAGGCGGGGTGCGGCATCGGCAACTTCACCGAGCTGCTGCTGGACCGGGAGCGGCTGGTCTGCGTCGATTACGACCCGTTCTACGTCGAGGTGATCGGCCGGCGCTTCGGGCACCTGGACAACATCAATCCGAGCCAGGTGGACCTGACGGACCCGGAGGCGATCGATCGCGTGTGCGCCGAGCGGCTGGACACGGTCATTTCGCTCAATGTCGTCGAGCACATCAAGGACGACGAGCGGGTGCTGCGGCACTTCTACGACACGCTCATGCCGGGGGGGCACGCGATCGTGCTGGTGCCGGCGCACGAGTGGCTGTACACCGCCTGCGACAAGACGCTGGGGCACTTCCGCCGGTACACGCCGGAGGATCTGCGGGAGAAGATGGAGGAGGCGGGGTTCCACATCGTGAGCTTGCGGGAGTTCAACCGGCTGGGTGTGCTCGGGTGGTGGGCCAGCGGGAAGCTCGGCAAGCGCGATCTCTCGCCGTTCCAGATGCGGGCGTACGAACTGATGCTGCCGATCGCGAAGGTGCTGGACCGGATCGGGCTCGGGCCGGGGTTGAGCCTGATCGTGGTGGGGCGCAAGCTGGCGGGGGCGCAGGCGCCACAGCCGATCGGCGCCGAGATGGTGGCGGAGGATGCCCCGGCGCCGGAGGCGCCCGTCACCGGCGAGGCCGCCCGGGCCCGGCGGGATGAGCCGGCCGCGGCGCACTGACACCGGGTGAAGCCAGGCATGCGAAGGCTGGTAGCGGGCGCCGAGCCGACGGCGCTCAAACGACAGCGGCGAGCGCCCCCCGCGGCACGCGGCGATAGCCTCATCCGTCGTTTCCACTGAGACTTCAATGCGGCGGATGTGCGCGATTCTGATGCTGACCTGCGCCGCCGGCGCGGCCCAAGCCCAGGAGGGGGCCCAGGCCCGAGAGGGGGCGCAGGAGGATGCCGAGAGCGCCGGGGGCCGCGAGCGCGCCGGCGGTGTGCTGCGTCTGCGCGAGCAGTCACCGCCCGATCCGGCCGAGCCCGACCTCAGCCTGATCCCGAGCTCGGCCGCCTTTTACTGGGACAACGATGGCGCCTACACGAGACCGTTTCTGGAGATCGACCGGTATTACACCAATGGGCTGAAGGTCGACTTCGGCTTCGAGGGGGGGCTGGTTGACCACTGGGCCAAGGCCCTGCCGCCGATGGTGTGGGGGCCGGCGCTTGATGAGGACACGCGGGCTGCGGCGGGCATCGGGGTGACGCAGCTCATGTTCACCCCGGCGGACCTGCTGCGGGAGGATCTGATCGAGGACGATCGGCCGTATGCGGGGTATCTCGGGTTCAACCTGTTTCTGCAGCGGGCGGATCGGCGGGTGTTCGAGCAGTTCGAGATCGATCTGGGGGTGGTGGGGCCGGCCTCGTTCGTGGAGGAGGCGCAGAAGCAGGTTCACGCGGCGGTGCCGCACAACCTTGCGCCGCAGGGCTGGCGACACCAGATCCGCAGCGAGGCGATCGTGAACATCAACTACCGCCGGCGGTGGCGCTTCGATCTGCTCGACGAGGATTCGCCGGTGGGCGTGCAGGTTCTCCCCGCGGGCGGGTTCGACCTGGGGAATATGGAGGTGAGCGCGCGGGCGGATCTGCTGGCGCGCTTCGGGTGGAACCTGCCCGACGACTTCGGGCCGCTGCGACTCCTCGACCTTCGCGACGCTACAGCGCGGTACTCGCTGGAACCGGGGGCGTGGGGGTTCTACATCTTCGGGCGGGTTGGCGCCCGGGCGATCGCGCGCGACATCTTCCTCGATGGCAACACGCTCGCCGAGAGCCACAGTGTCGAGCGCGAGCGGTTCGTGGGCGAGGCGCAGGCGGGGATGGTGGGGCGGTGGCGGTGGATCGAGGCGGGATACTCGTGGACGTGGGTCACCGAGCAGTTCGAGCGGCAGGATAAGCCGCACGGGTACGGCTCGTGGACGGTCCGCGCGCGGTGGGAATATTGAGCACTGGCGGGCCGGGTCATCGGCGCAGGCGGGCAACGAGGACGCCTTCGCGCAGCGGGATCATCGTCGTGGTGAAGTCGTCGCGGGCGGCGAGGTGGCGGTTGAAGGAGTCGATGGCATCCCGTTCGGGGGAGCTTCCGGGGGCATCGGTCACGTGCCAGGATCCGCTGCCGAGGCAGTTGTCTGCGGCGAGGATGGCGCCCGGGCGCAGAAGCGGAACGACCGCGTCGAGATAGGCCTGATACTCGGTCTTGATGGCGTCGAAGAAGACGAAGTCGATGGTCTCGGCGCCCCACTCCGCCTCGATCGACGGGATGACCTCGAGGGCCCCGGCCCGGCGGATGGAGATGCGGTCGGCCACGCCGGCATCGCGGAAGGTCTGCTCGGCGAAGGCGGCGTGCTCGGGGTTCGGCTCGACGGTAATCAGCCGCCCGCCGGGGCGCAGGCCGCGCGCGATCCAGACGCCCGAATACCCCGCGAGCGTTCCGAACTCGAGGGCATGGGCGGCGCCGCGCCCGTCGCCGCCGGCGAGCGACGTCAGCAGCATGAGCAACCGGCCGACATCGGCACTCACCGCGATGTCCGGGAGGCCGGCGGCCCGTGCGCGGGTCATGAGCCCGGCGAGGTGGTCATCCTGGCGACCAAAGATGTCGCGGATGTAGGCCTGGGTGGGGTCGGTCATGTGGGGGGAGTTGGACATGGGGAAAAGCGAAAAGCTCAAAGCGAAAAGCTCAAATCCGGAGGGGGGCGTGGGCGGCACGGGCGGGCGGCGTGGTCAGGGGTCAGGTGTCAGGAGTCAGCGTCAGGGGGCGCGGCCGCCGACTCCGACTCATCATTCATCACTCATCATTCCAAGTCAGGGGATGATGCGCAGGAGGTAGAGGAGGAAGAGTGTCAGGACGATGATCCATGCGCCTTCGAATGCCGCGCGGCCCTTGCGCGGCGGCGTTGCGCGGAGCGAGACGACGAGGCTGTAGAGGGCGTGCGCCAGCGAGAGCGAGACGACGGCGATGAAGAGCCACTGGAGCACGATCGACAGTAGCGCCGGCGGCGACGCGGGGGGTGGGGGCCGCGGCGGCCGTCCCCGGAACGGGGGCGCTCCCGGGGGCCGCGATTGCCCAACTACCCTGCGCCGATGAAGGACGATGCCGATCTTGCCGCACGGATCCGCGCACTGGAGGCAGAACTCCTCCGGCCCGAGGTGCGGGCGTCGTCGCGGCGGGTGGAGGAACTGCTCGCGGAGGATTTCGTCGAGTTCGGCGCCTCCGGGCGCCGGTGGGGCCGGGCGGCGTGCATCGAGAGCATGGCGGGGGAGGCCGGGTCGGCGGGCGCCGCGGGCGCTGGCGGGGCCTGCGAAATCGAGGACTTCGAGCTGCGCATGCTGGCGCCGGATGTTGCGCTGGCGACCTACCGGCTGACGGCTGCCGCGGGGAGCGGGCCGGGTGGCTCGCTGCGCAGCTCGATCTGGCGGCGGGATGCGGGCGGCTGGCGCATGGTCTTTCACCAGGGAACGTGTGCGGCGGATTGAGAACCCGGGCGCTCCGCAGATCAGGCGACCGGCGGCGCGGGCTGGGTCAGCACCAGGGCGAGCAGTGTGTTGAAGGCGTTGAAGCCGATGTGCATGGCCATCGGGACGCCGATGCGCTTGGTGCGTTCGAAGGCGACGCCCATGGCGACGCTGAGGACGAAGAGCATGGGCAGGGCGTGCCAGGGGACGATCGGGGCGCCGGCCTCGCTCCAGGCGATGTGCATGGCGACGAAGACGCCGCTGGTCACGAAGATGGCCGCCCACGCCGAGCCGAGCAGTCGCAGCAGGGCGGTCTGCAGGAAGGCGCGGAACATGAGCTCCTCGACGATCGGGGCGCCGAGGACGACCGCGAGCATGATCGCCCATGCCGCGGGGTCGTGCTGGTTGTCCACGATCGTGCGCAGCGACTCGTGGGCGATGACATCGGGGGGGATGCCCATCATCCGCTCATAGGCCCACGCGGCGCCCTGGGCGGCCACGGCGAGCACGGGCACGCTCAGCACGATGGCGGCGAGGCCGATCGGGAGATCGGATGCGCGGATGCGCAGGCCGTCCTTGTCGCTCTTGGCGCCGAGCAGGTACATCATCACACCGCCGGCGACCAGCGCGAACAGGAGGCCGGTCATCTGCATGATGGCCTGGTCGCGCAGCGGGTCCTCGGCCAGCGACTCTACGGGGAGCCCCGCCTGGTCGGCGGAGCCGAAGATCCCGGGCAGGGCCTCGCCGATCTTCAGCCCGAACGCCTGGGCGCTGAAGACGACGAACATGCCGAACAGCCAGATGATGACCGGATAGCCGGAGACATCACGCTTGCCCTTGCGCACGAACGACCCCGGCCGGATGACATCACCGAGCCAGAGGATCACCAGCACGAAGGGGGCGGTGGCGACCAGGACGATGTTGATCCAGTCGGTCAGCGGGATCGACGAGAGATCGACGCCGGCGAGGGAGCCGAGGCCATCGCCACCGGTTTCGGCGCCCGGGGGCGGCGCCGGCGGCATCTCGGCGCCGTAGCCGGCGTCCACGGGCGGCGGCGGCTCGGGGAGCGCATCTTCCTGGGCCAGGCCCGGGCGCGCGATCGCCGCGGCGGCAACAATGGCGGCTATGACGGCCACTCTCGGGGAGATCATCGAGCACACGCGGCGGGAGGTTTCACGTATCATGGCGGATCGTCCGCTCGCGGATATGCGAGCCGAGGCTGCCGGCGCCGCCCCTCATGCCCCGGCGCCCCGCGATTTCTTCGGCGCCGTCACGGGACACTCCGGCCCCGGGCCCGTTGCCATCATCGCCGAGATCAAGAGGCGGAGTCCCTCCGCCGGACTGATTCGCCCGGAGTACGCGGGCGAGGGCTTCCAGCCAGAGCGTATTGCGCAGCTGTACGCCAATCACGGCGCATCGGCGATTTCGTGCCTGACTGACGAGAAGTTCTTCGGCGGCCACCCGTCCTTCATCGCGCGGGTGAAAGCGGCGTGCCCGCTGCCGGTGCTGCGCAAGGACTTCCTGATCGATCCGCGCCAGGTGTGGGAGAGCCGGCTGCTCGGGGCGGACGCCGTGCTGCTGATCGCCGAGTGCCTGCCGGGGGACGAGCTCGGGGCGCTCGCGGATGAGGCCGCGGCGGCCGGGCTGGCGTGCCTGATCGAGATTCATGAGGAGGGGAATCTGGAGCGGGCGCTGGGGGTGGTGGAAGCACGGGCTGGAAGCCCGTGCGACCGGCTGCTCGGCATCAACAACCGGGATCTGAGGACGATGCGGACGGACCTGGGCCACACGGTCCGGCTCGTGGGGCAAGTCGTCGGGCGGCTGGGGGGGCGCCTGGACGGGTCGCGGGTGGTGAGCGAGTCGGGGATCAGGGCGCCGGCGGACCTGCGGGCGCTTGCCGCGGCAGGGGTGGGGGCGGCGCTGGTGGGGGAGAGCCTGATGCGCGAGGCGGATCCGGGGGCAGCGCTGGCGAGGTTATTGGACGTTGGTAGCAAGTAACGTGCGGGCGCAACCGACACAAGTTTCCGTCACCGGAATACGCTTGCTTCGGGCGCCCATGGACGTCATGGTTCCTACCGACATGGTTCGGCCGGCCCGCGGAGGGAGTCCGGCTTTTCGGAAACAGAGGAGGCTTCTCGAATGCGACCGACACGAT